>PCTK01000178.1:28947-29991 GCA_002786505.1 Nitrospinae bacterium CG22_combo_CG10-13_8_21_14_all_47_10
ATGTGGAGAAAAACCAGGTCTTTGGTTTCCAGCTCCTTGAGCGTCGCACAAACTTTGGCGGAATAATTGGTGTCGGAAAATCCGGTCGCACCTTCCACATCCACGACATCCATGCCGGTGAGTTTGCCGATTCCTTTGACCATCAAAGACGCAGTGATTAATGACGCGTTTTTATCATAACGTTTTTTGAAGGAGGGCAAGCTGGGTAGTTCGCCGTTTCCCCAAAACCAAACGCTGTTCACCGGGTCTTCTTTGTTGGCAACCCGTTTTTTGTTGTAGGCGTGGTTATGCAAAATAATTTGCGCCTGATTCATCACGAAGACCAACTCGCGGTTTTCCTCGGGCATGAACTGTCGGATACCCTCGCCGATGAGTTCGTTGGGCGCGGATAACCTTTCCGCAATCGGCGGACTCTTTATAAACATCAAGTTGTGATAACCGCCGCCGGGATGAAATGTGACCGGGGCATCGACCACCTGGTTTTTAAGGGCATCCATGAGGAGACAGGAATCATTGCGGGAAAGGTGTCCGCCGGTATAATCTTTCATGACCATGTCGTCATGGGTGGGTTGCAAGGTTACCAGGTCGCAACAAAGCGCGATCTCGTCCGGCCCAGGTTGTATCCCCAACCCCCTGGCAGAAAGCGGGGCATGACCCGAAGAATATTTTTTAGGGTCAAGGCCCAGAAGGCCCAGACAGGAGATTTCATTTCCGGGATGTAAATCTTCCGGAATGGTTTGAACAGGCCCACAAGCCGCATTTTGAGCCAGAGCATCCAGATTAGGGGTGTCTGCCAACTGCAACGGGGTTTTATTACCTTTTTCCGCGAAAGGCTTGTCTGTCAGGCCTGCCACGATAATAACCAACTGCTTCATTTCTTCAGGGATACTTAGGATTGAGAATGCAAATGAAATCAGGAAATCATAATTATAGCTTAATTTTTGTCATTTCCATAACTTATTGAGAAACAACTTATTGAGAAACAACTTATTGAGAAACAAGGTTGACGGTGACCATTTGGAGCCAAATGTGGCGGGTTAACCC
>PCTK01000075.1 GCA_002786505.1 Nitrospinae bacterium CG22_combo_CG10-13_8_21_14_all_47_10
AAAAACCAAACGGGTTTTTGTTTTCTAAACCCTGCCCTGAAGACAAATAAGGAAAGGACCAAAAACTTCCTGCCAAAATAAGCAGGGTTAAAATTTTAACGAAACGGTTCATTCCGGGGATTGCCTCAAGCTTAATATTTTTTCCCGTAATCGACGGTGATCCACTGTACGTGCAAATTCATAACTCTTATGGATATTCTGATAAACCGGATCATCATATTGGTCGTGACAGGGTATGCAATTGCCAACTCTCAAAATCCGGATTATTTCTTCCTGGTTAAAAGTCCGGGCTTTTGGTTGATGGGTTCCCGCAAGGGGCTCCCCCCGCATTGATACTTTGGCTCGCGGGCCAAACTGTGATTCTTTCTTTATTTTATCTGTACGGTCCAGGGGATCGACAAAATCACTTTCTCCGGTAAAGCTTGTTCCTATCAGGAGGTCACCTTCCCCTAATCCTAAAGTTTCAGGAGACAAATGGCAACTGGTACAAGAACGCACCTGTTTTTGTATGGAATGCGGATTCAGCGCATAAGCCAGATTCGATCCGGAGGTGCCATGCGGATTGGTAAAAGCCCACTGCCGATAACGACCCCGCTCTTCCCCCATCCGCCCCAGAACGGGAACCGGGTTGCCCTTCTCATCAAGAATGGTCAGGCGTCTTTCGGGCTGGGTCAGCATGGGCGCAACCTTGCCCCGAGGCCCGATCATCAACGCCGGTTCCCCGATATCCATGGCGTGAGATTCGGGTATTTGCTCCTGGCTGATATTTTGATGGCAGGCCGGGCAACGCACGACCCAGCGCGCGTGGCAGGACGTGCATTCCAGACGCGATTGATGCTGGGGAATGGAGTGGGCTCCAGAAAAATCTTTTACCAGTGGAATTTTATGTACCTTGCCGGTTTGTTTGCCGATGGTGACCATGCGCCCGTTCTGAACTTTTACATTGGTCAACTTCCTGCTACGCGCCGAAACTGCCATCCAGTCCTTTACCTTGTTTGAACCGCCTTTATAATGTTTGCTGACCCGGATCGTCGCATCGCCGGGATCGGTAATCTGTGAAATGGAAGGGTAGGCAAGGCTGTCTCCATGACAGGTCTCGCAACGAATTTCCACGGCTTCGTGTTGTTTGGAATAAAGGTTCCCATCTCCCATGATATCAAGTTGTGTATGACAATCGGTGCAGTCCATTCCTCGGGCTGTGTGCACATCCTCCATAACTTTTCCCTTCCCGGCAAATAAGGAGAAATCCTTAGCCGGTTCAATGGTGGGTGCTTTGTCTATCACAGTTTCTATTGCCCCAGAGTCATGAGCCGGGGTGGTGTTTTCCGCTTTTGTTTTGATCTCTTCCTCGTCAGGTTCGGTACCCAGGGTTTGCAATGCAAATGCCTGGTGGCACTGGACGCAGGTCGCGCGCGTTGGAATGGCGCGCATTTTATGAAACCGGGCATGGCCTGGTTCGCCACGCGATATGGTTGGGTCGTTGCCTTCATAAAGTCCGCTGGAAGAATACTCGAAATGGCAGGCGGCACAACCTTGTGAACGGTACTGGCCGTCAGCGGGCGGCGAATCGAGATGGCATTGGAAACATTTTTCCCGCAACATTTGGTCTGCCGGGTGCCGGGATACGGGAATCAATGTTTCCTTTTTCAAAACGGATTCGGGAATGGTTGCGGAAGAAAAGAATGGCAGTCTTTCCAGTTTTTGCAAAGCGCCCTGGTTTGCCGGAACGAAGCCATCTGCATCGGTAATGGCAAGCGTGCCATAGCGTGCTGTTTTGTGTTCCTGGGCGGCCCATTGATATCTCAAACCCGAGATCATGCCCGCCATCGTGTTCATCATGGATTTTTTAACACGGTCAACATGGTTCCTGTCTTCATCTGGGTGGCCGGCATGACAATATAATTGCCCGCAAGATTTTTCCACCACACTCAGGCTCGAAGGGTTGCGTTTGCCTGTTCCAGCAGAAGGATCATAAATCAAGGTCGCATGCGCCTGGGCCTTGTCCACCGATTCAGGCTCGCCACCGTGGCAGACGGAACAACCGAATTCAGGCGGGTGGGAAGGGTTGGCAATGCCATCGTGGCAGGTGATGCACCTTTCCACAGGCCGATTCCGGTACCCGGAAACTTTAACCCAAGGGTAGTCCGGCAAGGTGGCGGTGACACGAACCTCTTTAATATGCGGTGCCGTTGTATTTTTTACGGAGGACTGCGAGGAGGGCGATTGCAGGAAACGCTCCTGCCAGAAACGCCAGTCCATTTCCTCGGCGAAGACAGAACAGACGCCAGAAAAGGCCAGAACAAAAACTGCGAATCCCTTGAAAAATTTCAACACGGTTTGATGGGCGAAGTCGTTTTAGGTGAATCGTTAAAATGCCGGATCAATCATAAACCAGAGTCACCCGTTCAAGAAAGTCTGAAAGTTCGGTCAGGCAGTTTTTAACCTCATCGGGATTTTTTTCTTTTGCCGCTTTCTCAATGGCTTCGCCAATAATGCTGACAGGCATGAATCCGTAACCGCCTCCAGAACCTCGCATGGAGTGGCCCAGCGTGCGGATTTTATCAAAATCGGAGACTTTGAGCGCATCGTTAATGGTTTTTATATCGTCCTGACGGTTTTGCAGATATCCGGGTATCAGGTCGCGAAGGTCCGGGTCAACATGAGCAATGAATTTTTCCTTCAGTTTCTTCATGCCCGACATGGTAGAGGGATGAGACCTTTATTTCAAGTTAGTAAACCGGGTTGTGGAAATAGTAAAGGGCATCGTCTCCCGGTTTAATGCTGTAATCGGGCAGGCTGGAGCAATGTTCCAGCGCTACCTTCCATTGTGAGCCTTCGCGGGTAAACGCAAAACTACAGACGCTGTGTTGCCGTTCGTCGGTGTCGGTCGATTTGGAAGTGATGCTGACGATCTCATCAGCCAGAATATAAGCGACATCTTTGCCAACCTTTCCGCTGAGAATCTGACGTTGGGTCTGGCATTCCATATCCCTGAAATCGGACATCATTTGCTGGTAGTCCAGAACCCTGTTTTCAAGCAGGGCGCGTTTATCATCCACCATGATCACCAGGTCTTTAGAATAAAACGGCGGAAGTTTTTCTGGATGGGTGCAGACCAGTTCATCTATTTTTTTGAGGATACCGGCAAGTTCATCTGTTTCGGCCGCGAAAGCCTGCCCATAGAAAACCAGGGAAATTACTAAAACTAATCCTGCCACGAAGTGTCGTTTTTGCATTTGAAAATCTCCAAAATTTATGCGGAAAACTCCCGCAGGTCACTAGCAATAATATTTTTTAGTCGGCAAGCATGACCGCCCACTGATTTCAGCCTGACATCACGCCCACGGCACCAAGCCGGGCGGGGGCTATGGGAAGTTCTGTAGATAAATTTCTACTGTTTCCCCATCCTGTGCCCAGCCGAAAGTTCCTGATCCTGCAAATGTGGTAATGATTCCGCTGGTATCCACTTTGCGGATTCGGTTATTCCCCATATCAGAAATATACAGGTTTCCTTTTGAGTCGAAAGCGATTGCCGAAGGACTCTTGAGCATGGCCTTGGTGGCTGGACCGCCATCGCCAAAATAGCCCTGGTAACCATTGCCTGCAACTGTCTCGATCTTTCCATCTTTGGTGACTTTTCTTATAGTATGGGAGTTCATGCCAACGATATGCAGTTCCCCCGCCGGGCTCACAGCCAGATAATCCATATTGCGGATTCCTGCTTGCAATGCCGGTCCGCCATCGCCCGTGTTTTCGTGGTTGCCGTTGCCGGCGAACGTGGTGATAATGCCTTTGGTGTCTATTTTCCGGATCAAATTGTTAGCCGCATCGGCAATATAGAGATTGCCTTCTTTATCTGTAGCCATATAAGTGGGGTCTCGAAAAGCCGCTTCACTTGCCGACCCCCCATCACCATAGTGAGCCGATTCTCCGGTACCAGCGATGGTCGTGATCTCTCCATCGGCTGAAACTTTTCGGATTTGGTGGTTGAGTCTGTCGGAAATAAACATATCCCCTTTATGATCAAAAACAATATCTGAAAAAGTGGTGATGACAGCCAGTTCACCAGTTTGAACCTTGCCTTTGTATTTGCTTTTGTCAATAGATGTCAGATAGTTCTCGGAAACCGTACTGAGAACTTTTCGCATGATGCCATTTTCATCTATCTTTCGAATGACGCTGGTGAAACCACTGGGGCTAACGATGAACATTTCTCCCTTGTTATTCAGCTTCAAGGATGTTGCCCCGTAAATGGATGCTTCCAATGCGGGCAGGTCATCGCCAATATTTCCTCGAATTCCGTTCCCGGCAATGGTGTCAATGATTCCATCCTTGGTCACCTTGCGAATGCGGTAGTGTCCCTTATCTGAAATAAGAAGATTGTCGTCTTTATCAAATACGATGCCGTGAGGAAAACTCAGGTTTGCCCCGGTAGCCGGGCCGCCATCGCCAGCAAACATTTTCACTCCATTCCCGGCAACAGTTTTGACACTGCCGCGGCGTGGGTCTATCCGGCGAATGCGGTAGTGCGACCGGTCAATAATCAGCAGGTTGCCCTCTGCATCCAGGGCCACCCCGAAAGGCAGATATAGATTTGTTTCACGAGCTACTTCAGAATCCCCGTTGTAATCCTGATGCCCGGTTCCTGCCACAGTCTGGATCATTCCCTGAGTGTCAACGGAGCGGACACGGTTATTGTTTCTGTCGGCGATGTATAAGACACCGTTATCATCCACCACTACGCCGGTTGGCCCGGCGATACTGGCGCGATAGGCGGGGCCGTTATCTCCCATGAAAAAGAAGCCGCCATCGCCAGCCACCGTTGTGATGATTCCCTGAGGATTAACCATTCTAACCCGGTTGTTCCCGCGGTCTGCGATATAGAGGTTGCCTTTTTTATCCAGTGCCAGCCCGAAGGGCTTTGAAAGTTGAGCCTGGGTAGCGGGGCCGGAATCGCCTTTGAATCCGTCTTCGCCATTGCCCGCGATTGTGGTGATGATTCCTTTGTTATTAACAACGCGGACCCTCCCGTTGGAGCGGTCGGAAATATAAATGTTCCCGTCATCATCAATGGCGACTCCGGAAGGGAGATTGAGCATGGCTTGGGCGGCTTTTCCGCCGTCACCGCTGAACCCTGCTATGCCATTGCCTGCGACGGTGGTGATGATGCCGCTTGTGTCCACTTTACGCACCCGATGGTTGTTTCGGTCGGCGATATAAAGGTTGCCTTTTTTATCGAAGGCCAAACCGGCGGGCAGTTTCAGCTTTGCCTCGCTGGCCTTGCCGCCATCTCCGTCGAACCCGGACTCGCCGGTCCCGGCAAAGGTGGTCATATTCCCCTGCGTGTCCACACGGCTGATGATGTTGTTGTCCCGCATGGCAATAAAAATATTGCCTTTTTTATCGACGGCGATGCCATCGACCAGTGAAATTTCGGTTTCAGTGGCTTTGACCGTTTTTGCCAATACCGGGATGGCAGATAACGCTAACCACAATAAAATATTCAGTGCGATCAAAGCTTTATTGTTTTTCATGTTCAAACCTCTTTATGAGCGGAATACGCCGGGGAAATCCCACTTTCCTCCCAAAAAATATGCCGCAAATAACATGGAAGGAATTAGAATTTATGCCCTTTTTGCTATTTGGGAAAACCCGGTTTCAGGATGGCTTTGCCCTGCCTGATTCCTTTTGTTGGCGGGGGGTAAAACCTTTATGTATCGTATAAGCAGGCAATTATACTTTGCAGAAAATTGAAGTCAAACAATATCTGGTTGGGCTTGAGTTGGTAAAAATGCTATCATTACCCATCATGAAGACTTTATTGATTTTCCCGGCACAGTGGTATCCCACTCAGCCGTATTTAAGCACCCCCTACCTGACGTCCTATCTGCGGGCCAAAGGCTGGGAAGTGGATCAAAGAGATTTTAATATAGCCTCGTACGACCAATTTTTGTCGGCACCGCTTTTGAAAAACGCGGAAAGCCTCATGGCCCAGCGACTGCAAACGCTTAAAAACCAGAAGTCTTTGTCGATCAAGGAAAAATCCCATATGGATGTTTTAGCGATGGGATTAAAATTTTCCGACCGCATCATTACAGGGGTTGAAGAGGCCAAGTCGGTTCTCAGAACTCCGGAACGGTTTTTCGATTTTCCCTCCTATCAGCAGGCGGATATGGTGATCAAATCGGCTTTGAAACTGGTGTCTGATGCCCATGCACCCTCGGTTTTCAGTCTGTCGACCTTTGAAAGTGGCACCCGTGCCGAAGAGTCCACCCGCAGGGCTCATGAAGCCAGCCGCGATCAAGCGACCAATCCCTTCATCCATTTATATGAGCGCATTTTGATTCCCGGTGAAAACTGGCAGAACTATGATGTGGTTGGCATTTCCATTATTGGTATTTCCCAGATCATTCCCGGCCTGACACTGGCCCGGTTGCTGAAGGAAAAGTTTCCCCATCTGCACATCACCCTGGGCGGCCCCATATTCAGCGTCAACTCCGGTCAGTTGATCGGCCACCCGGAATTTTTTGAGGATTTCTGCCACAGCATTGTCACGTTTGAGGGGGAAGAACCCCTGCATAGACTGCTCACCGCGCTCAAAGCCGGGGATGCGTTATCGACCGTGCCTAACCTGATTCACCTGGATGGTCGCGAAGTGGTGCACAACAAAGAACGGGTGGAATTGAGGTTTGAAGAAATTCCCGGCCCGACCTTCGACGGCTTGCCGATGCATAACTACCTGTCTCCGTACCCGATCATCCCTGTTCTGCAAAGCCGGGGATGCTA
>PCTK01000034.1:0-1871 GCA_002786505.1 Nitrospinae bacterium CG22_combo_CG10-13_8_21_14_all_47_10
GGCGAAGAAGGATCTCGCTTTCTCTCAATACAGAACCACTTTATGCAAAGCCCTCTCCCTTGAAGGACCGTCTGAAGGCTTGATGGACTTTTGTACCGCAAAGCCTGTTGAGACGCAAAAAATTTATGAAGCATTCAATAAAAAATCCTGGCACCCTAATATCTTAAACTTGGAGGAGTAAGAATCTGTGGGGTGCCAGGACCTGACATCCAAATGGACTGTCATCAACGGTTAGTACATATAGGCAATGCCCAAATTTAATTGATCAGTTGATGTTTTATTCTCCAACTTGGTGTGGGTATGGTCGAGCTTTATGGAGACATTTGGAGTTGGCAGGTAGGCCACACCAAAAGTATAAACCCCGTTTCTGTTTTTAGATCTGTCGGGTGAATTTCCTGTTCCCGTATCCATCTCATCCTGGGTCCTCACCCTTTCAAACATGAAATGCGGGATAATGTCATGCGAGGTCTTCCACCCCATCAACTGAGGAAGATGCACTCCCGCCTGAACATTATAACCAAAATTGTTGGAGGCAATTCCATTGGTGTTACATCTGTTTCCACTGCCATCACAAAAAGTGTTCATGGCGGCCGCATCATTGATATCGGTATTAACAATGGAAGCGTTCATGTCGAACCATTTCCAGCGGTATTTAACATCCGCTTCAAGAAGAGTCATGTTACCGTCTTCCTCAATAATATCATGCGTGGTGTCGCCATTGACCACCGAGAACCCGACTTGCAGACCGGGAAAAAGTTTGGTGAGTTCTAAACGCGCAAACACGCTGAAATCATTAGCAATACGCTGATTGATCTGGGCTCGTCCACCCCGAATACCACTACTGGAGAAAGATTTCCCAGACCCTCCACTACCGCCAGATCCACCACCATCTGCCGTATCATCATTGGTGATAGATTGCAGGGAGTTCATGGCATAGAGACGATAGTTCACACCGTCCATGGGAGAACCGAAAAGGCCGACACCGCCACCATTCCAGGTGGTGGGAATCATTTGACTTTGCAATACTGGTCGTTCTACAGTCCAGAACAAGGGAGGCTCATGGTATTCGTTGAGAAACCCGACAGGAGCGAGCAGAACCCCGGCCCGGACATTCAATGCCGGGTCCAGCAGGAAATCCAGATAACCGAGTTCAAACTCAAGCTCTTGCGCCCCATGTTCAAAATCAACCTCGGCATTAAGATGAATCCAGTCCGTCAGCAAGGCATGCACCCCGATGACAAAACGGTGGTTGTCAATTTCAGCACCGCCGTTATCGGTATTTTGGGTGAAATGCATTTCCCCATAACCGTGGAGACTGACCCGGTTATGATCGGAAGTCCCTGCACCAATACCCCGGCTTTTCAGACTGTCCACTTCATCGGAAAGCAGATCAATTTTTTTTTCAAGTTCTTCTGTGCCGGCAGAATATACCGGTGCGGCCATTACCAAAAGCACCAGAACCATCCATAAACCCAGTTTCAGTTTCATCATCTCTCCTCTTCTCCTTGAAAAATTCCGGGCCATTATGGCCCCTAATAATAAATAAATTATCGCAAAATCCTAATTATGATAATGGTTATCATTTCTAATTAATGGTTGTTTATAATCAAAATCAGCCTGCTTGTCAAATTTAAATCTATAAAAATCAACGCTCTTCCACGAAAAATTAATTTTCACCTTAAAATTCAATGGTTTATGTTCCAACTTTTTTTCTGAACACTTTACAGGCTATAGTTAATTTGATAATAACTATCATTTTTATTTATTTCCCTGTCGATTCTGGTTGGCCGGACTCAACCAGAATATCCTCCACTCTTGCAATGATATTTCCCTCCTCTAATTGACGCGGGGACAAGTTGACCGAAACCGAT
>PCTK01000034.1:1923-6769 GCA_002786505.1 Nitrospinae bacterium CG22_combo_CG10-13_8_21_14_all_47_10
ACAATATCCATTTTGGGCTGGTAATAAGCTGAAAACTCGCCTAACTCCAGACCATGCAAAATATTATTGGCGAGGGACTTTTTAAAAAATGATTGGGTCTGCATCAACATAACAACCTCTTCTCTCAGGGCTTATTATCAGGTTAAAGCTAAATAGGCAGGCGAGACGGGGCGCAACTCCCGCTTCACCTGCCCGAGTCCCGGTTTTTCCGGAACGAAGCAACTTTTTTAACAATTCAATGGAGTCAGACTTTCATCATTTAAATGACAAGAAACAAAGAAGTCACAGGCAACAACCGCAAGCTCCATGGGTTTAATTGGTTTTTTCATGCATTCATAGATACCCATTGATTTTTGACAGAGCTCTCTTTCCTTCCATCCCCCACTGGACAGATAAATTGTCTTGGCCCGGTTTGTTGAAGAAAGGTTCTGCAAAAAAACAAGCCCGGAGCAATCAGCCAGGTATTCATCGACAATGATCAAGTCATAATCCTCGGGCATCAACGGCCCCATTCCATCGGCAAACGCAACGCAATGGCTAAAACGGGCCAGCATGATGGCCAATTTTCCTCTTTCCTTTCTATCCGTGTGAACCAGCAAAATTTTCATCGGGCTAATATTCATGCGGTCACCTCACTCCCTGAAAACCCTTCCAGACAACGCTTTAATGCGGAAACACTGCTGGAATGACTGCGCTCAAGAGGAATCCCCCACATTCTCGCCACTCGTGTTGCTTCCTCAACCATGGGATGGGCAACTGTGCCCGTAAAAATGACAATTCCGTCAACACCTGTCATCCTGCTGGCCAAATTAGGGATTCGCTTGCTGAATACTTTGCCTTGATACCCCATATCTTCGCACTTCTTTTCGTAGGACCTTTTTAATCGATCCAAACCGCCAACAATCGCTACACTCATAAACCGCTCCTTTTTTGATAACCATTCTCAAAATTAAAAATGGTAAATTTTTTTAGCTTAAGCCGAACAAGCAACAGCTCCTGCCTCACGGATACCCAATACCGCCAAGACCTCATCCGATTCCTTCAATTTTACAATTGTAGAATTTGAATTAAAGCGAACCGAAGTGCCGCCACCACAAACTTTCATACAAGGGACCCGACAAACCTTAACTCCGTCCAGATCCAGGGCCTCACGAATTTCCAGCAACTCGCGAGCGATCCGATCAGAAGACCAGGCCTTGCAACCTGGCCCCTTACAAATTTTCACATTTTGTTCTTGCATGGTTGCACCCCGTTTTATAATGATAACGATTATCAATATAAATAAATTCCTCTTCCCTGTCAACCCTTAAATTGAATTTTTTTATTATCACGTAAACTTAATAAATACAATTAGTTATATCAACAACTCGGTTTTTTCTTGTATTTTTTATCTTTTTATAATAGTTTTTAGGCTAATTTATGATTTTGAAAATCTTTATCAAGAAAGAAGTATGCTCAACGAATTCGATATATTCAAGGATTTTCTCCATCAGCAAAAACTGCGCTGGACTCCGCAAAGAAAAATGATACTGGATGTTTTTTTATCCTTTGACGGACACGTTCAAATCGAGTCGCTCCATGAAAAAATGCAAGCGCAGGATCCGTCTCTCGGAATCGCGACCTTATATCGAACCTTGAAGTTATTGGTCGACTGTGGGCTGGTAGAAGCGCATTCATTTCAGAACGGCAGGAAAACCTATGAACGCACGTTTCATGTCCGGCACCACGATCATTTGATCTGCACGCGTTGTGAAACGACCATAGAGTTCGAGCACCCTCTCATCGAAAAATATCAACTGGAAATTTGCGAACAATACGGCTTCTCCTTAAAAAGCCATAAAATGGAATTGTTGGGGATTTGCAGGAATTGCAGAAAATGAGGGGGCTCGTAAATTCTAAAAAAAAGCCCTGCTCCCATCGGCACGCCGATCAAAACAGGGCCTGACTTATAACCGCTGAATTATTTTTTTTAATTGTCCTTGCTCATGTTTTCGGCCAGATAATTTTGAATACCGATATCCTTTATCCGGTTAAACTGCGTTTCCAGCCAGTCCACGCTTTCTTCCGTATCCTCAAGAATACCGTCCAGGATTTCCTTGGTTCCAAAATCGGTTTTGTCAATACATGTTTTGATATGCTTTCGCAGGCGCGTCACATGGGCCAGTTCAATTTTATATTGGTTCTTTAACTGGGCTTCAACGTCATCGCCCACAAGAACCGTATCGTATTTTTGCATATTAGGAATCCCGTCCAGGAAAAGGATTCGCTCAATCATTTCGTCAGCATGTTTCATTTCGCCCATGGACTCTTCCCGGGAATGAGCCGCTAATTTTTCGTACCCCCAGTTCATCTGCATTTTAAAGTGAATATAGTAAATATTGATCGCCGTCAATTCCGCCATTAGCACGTCGTTCAATGCACTGAGTACCGCTTTGTCACCCTTCATAGGAGTCTCTCCTGAATATTAAACTTTCAATTAGAATCACTTGTCACGCACAAATTATCAAACCAAAGAAATAAGTCAACCCTTTTATTTATAATGAGTTACAGATGATTTTTAAAATGGGAACCTTTATCAATTAAATTCCGGATTAAAAAAAACGGCTCCGGCAAACGGGTTTTCCCTTTGTTTATTTAAGGAGTTCGGACTTGAAAATTTTTATGGAGTTTAAGAATTGATATAAATTATCAACAGTGGAGAAATGATTTTTTTAAAAAGGCGTCCGGCCATCAAGGCGGGTCATGACTTCCACACCGGAATCGGTAACACAAATCGTATGTTCAAACTGGGCTGAGAGGTGGCCATCTTGAGTCACAGCAGTCCATTTATCGGAAAGAATTTTCAAATCCGGCTTACCCAGATTAATCATGGGTTCGATGGTGAACACCATGCCTTTTTTGATTTCCAGGCCTTCACCAAAATTTCCGTAATGCAGAACCTGGGGTTCTTCGTGGAAATTACTCCCAATACCATGCCCGCAAAACTCACGCACCACCGAATAGCCGTGACTTTCAGCGAGTTGCTGGATCGTCGCGCCAATATCGCCCAGCCGGGCACCGGGTTTGACGCACTCTATACCCCTCTGCAAAGCCTCCTTGCAAACATCCACCAACTTTTCCGCTTGTTTACGGGGCGCACCCACAAAAAACGTGCGGCTGGTATCCCCATGAAAGCCCTTATGGTAAGTGGTGATATCCAGATTGACGATATCCCCGTTACGCAGTTTCCGGCTGGAGGGAATGCCGTGACAAATTTCCTCATTGACGGAAGAACAAATGCTTTTAGGAAACCCCCGGTAATTCAGCGGTGAGGGAATCGCCCCGTGCGACACTATATAGTCGTGGCAAATCTGATCCAGCCTTTCGGTAGTCACTCCAGGTTTTACATAGGGCTCAATCATTATGAGGACTTCTGCCGCAAGCTGGCAACTTTCCCTCATGATATTTATTTCTTCATCAGTTTTAAAATGAATCATGGGTATACCCGAACTCCTTTATGGATTGCTTCTGGTCTCTCCAATTGGCTTTGACTTTAACAAAAAGTTTCAAAAATAGTTTGACACCCAGGCGTTTTTCTATTTCCTGCCGCGCCTGCCGTCCTATATTTTTTAACATGCTTCCCTTCTCACCGATCAATATTTTTTTCTGGGAATCTTTCTCGGCATAAATCGTGGCATCAATCTGCACCACACCGTTATCCTGTTCATATATATCTTCTACCACTACCGCCACCGCGTGCGGCACCTCGAACCGGGTGAGCTTCAAAATTTTCTCGCGAATGATCTCACCAAAAAGGAAGGTTTCGGGACAATCCGTCACCATCTCTTTCGGAAAATATTCCGGCCCCTCGGGAAGGTAATTCAAGATCAAGCTTTTCAACTGGTCCAAACCATCTTCCTTCAATGCCGATATCGGAATGATCTCCTCAAATAGCGACTTCTGGTTCATCTCGTCGATCAACGAAAGCAGGGCAGACTTGTCAACCAGATCAATTTTATTGATCACCAGAATTTTTTTTGTTTTAACGCCTCGCATGGAATTCAAAACAAATTCGTCATCGGGGCAAAATCCCGATTCCGCAGAAAACATAACCAGAAGCAAGTCAACATCTGAAAACGTGCTTAAACTGGCACGCACCATCATTTCGTTCAAGGTCCTGTCGGATTGATGAATTCCCGGCGTGTCCACCAGGATGATCTGCGCTCCCGGAAGATGCAAAACCCCTGTGATCTTATTCCGGGTAGTCTGGGGCCGGTTGGATGTCACCGCCACTTTTTGAGCCACCAAACGGTTTAAAAGTGTAGATTTCCCCACATTGGGCCTGCCAACAATGCTGGCATAACCCGATTTAAAAGGTTCTGTCATGATTTTCCATCGGTTAAGGTGGGGTTGAATATCAATAAAGTTCGCAAAATTTCCACGGTGTAAGCTAAAATTGCCTAAAAATACTTTTAAACCCTTTTTTGTGTCGCCTTTCAATCATACCATGAACTTTTTGGGAATCTACCTTCACATTCCTTATTGCCTGCACAAATGCGGCTATTGCGATTTCAACTCCCATCCTGAAAACCTGGAGGAGTCGGAGGTTTATGTTTCGGCCTTGTTGTCAGAGATCGGCCACTATTCGACGAAACTGACCGGGAAAACAGTCTCCACCGTGTTTTTCGGCGGCGGCACTCCCACCCTTTTACCTGCCGCCAGCCTGGACAAACTTCTCAATAACGTGAAGAATCATTTCAATCTCAGTTCAGATTGCGAAATCACCGTCGAGGCCAATCCGGCAACGGTCAAACAAGAGACTCTGGGGCAGATCCGTTCCTCGGGATTCAACCGCATCAGCATAGGG
>PCTK01000034.1:6790-9746 GCA_002786505.1 Nitrospinae bacterium CG22_combo_CG10-13_8_21_14_all_47_10
GAATTGAAACTTCTCGAACGTGTGCATAACGAGGAAGAAATCCACACTACCGTGGATCGTGCGCGTCAGGCTGGATTTGACAACCTCTCTCTTGATTTAATGTTCGGGCTTCCCGGTCAATCCCCGGAAAAATGGAAATCGAATTTACGAAAAGCACTGGAAAAGAAACCCGATCACATTTCCGCCTACAGCTTAACAATAGAACCCGCAACTTCTTTCTTCAAACTGCATGAGCGTGGCCTTCTACAACTTCCTGCCGAAGAAACTCAACTGGAAATGTTTCAGAACACGATTGATACTTTGCAATCGGCAGGTTATGAGCAATACGAAATTTCCAATTATGCCCGCCCCGGATTCGAAAGTCGGCATAACCTCAATTATTGGGACAATGGCGAATATCTTGGCCTCGGCGCCGGTGCCTCCTCCTATTTAAACGGGGAGCGCTTCAAGAACACCAACCTACCTTCGCGCTACATCCGTGAAGTGCAAGCAGGAGGGTCAGCGGTGGAGTCCACCGAAAAACTAGCCCCCCTGCACGCCATGGGCGAAACCATTATGCTCGGCCTGCGTCGTCTCAAAGGCATCGCTATTAACGACTTTGAAAACCGCTTCCAGATTTCCTTTAAAAAAGTTTACGGCAAAGTGATCGACCCCTTGCTCGACGAAGGACTCATCACACTCAACCAAACCCACATGGCCCTGTCCCGCAAAGGACTCTACCTCGCCGACTCGGTCATCTTAAAATTCATGGCCTGATAAAAATGACCGACTTTAAAAAACTAACCGAAATTGTCGATACCCTGATGAGTGAGAACGGCTGTCCCTGGGACAAGGTCCAGACCCGCGAAAGTTTGAAGCCTTATCTGGTCGAAGAAGTCTACGAAGCGCTGGAAGCCCTGGACGGCAATAACCCCGAACAAATCAAGGATGAACTGGGAGACCTGCTCTACCAAATCCTGTTCCACGCAAAAATTTCTGAGAACAGGGGCGAGTTCAATATCAACGATGTGGTGCAAACCATCAGCGAAAAAATGGTGCGTCGCCATCCGCATGTCTTTAAAGACGGCACTCTGGAAACCCCGGAGCAAGTGGTCACGCAATGGGAAGAAATAAAAAAGCAGGAAAAAAACAACTCGCACCGTAAATCGGTGCTGGATGGAGTCCCCAAACACCTGCCTGGACTCCTGCGTGCGCAAAAACTGCAAAAGAAAGCCGCCAAACACGGGTTCGACTGGGATGAAATCACCGCCGTCTTCGATAAGCTCGATGAAGAAGTCGCCGAGTTCAAAGAAGCTGTGCTGTCAGGAAAAGAAGCCGATATCGAAGGGGAACTGGGAGACATTTTATTCGTGCTGGTCAATATCGCCAAATTCAAAAAGATAGATGCCGAAGAAGCCCTGCGCACAACCAACAACAAATTCATCCAACGCTTCCAATATATCGAAGAACAAGTCGCCAAACACGGCAAAGAACTTAAAGACACTCCTCTCGAAGAACTGGAAAAATATTGGCAGGAAGCCAAGCAGGCGGCGAACCGCCGGGGGCAATAGGCCAGAACAAGGCTAAGGACCCCCTCTTTTTCAAAGTACCCGTTCTCTACCCGTTCCGGGCATAAAATTAATGTTGTTGATATTACACGCTCATGAAGTTTATGGAAGGCACACCACAAGGGGCTGGGGGGATTTACTTTTTTGTTTTTCTCAGGTTTTATGCTCCCCCTTCTCCGAAGGGGGCTGGGGGGATTTGCTTTTTTGTTTTTCTATGAAATCTCCAACTCTTTTCAATCTGTCCACTAATTCCGGGGAAGATCACCAGTATGTGCACGGGTGCCGCCAAGTCCGACAGACTGCTAGGCCCTTTTGTTTTGAGATGGGGTGGCAATTGGGTTTTGGGGGGTGGAACAGCTTGTTTCCAAAATTTTAAGCGCTCTTGGATAGATTATATTGTTTTCTTCATGAATATGTCTATGAAGATCAAGTTCCAACTTTTTCATTCTTTTGAGCATTGCGCGATAGCGCGAGCACGCATATTCAGGAATAGCATAGCCATTGGTAAGCCTCCTGATTTCGTTGATATGGTTTATGGTATTTGAATGTTCTTGCTTCAATACTTCCATCTGTTTTTCTGGACGACCGTCGCAGAGGTTTACCATTTCCTCCCCAGTTTCAACCTGCCGAGTTAATTTGTGGAGTAGCTTCTCTTCCTTCAGCATGTGATGACCAAAATCTCCACAAAGAAGAAAGAATGCATTCTGCAACTCCATCAGGTCAGGGTGAGACTTGCCGTGACGAGTAACGACCTGTTTAATTAACTGGGTTAATAAAGGTGTGGCACCAAGAACAAAACCATAATGTTCTTCCGTCACGTGATCCAGCAAGCGTTGCATATTGGCTTTGGATAAATCTCTTTCACATCTTGAAGGTGTTTCCGGAACGGTATTATAAACTCCTTTCAGAATTTCATCGGGGTCGTATCCCAATTGACCGCAAGCCTCAGCGAGAGAACTGTTGCCTTGGCAATAGTAATCCAACCCCAACTCTTCGAAAACTGCCGCTGAGCCAGGTATTTTATTAACCAGGTCACCAATAGTGTTGCTCGTATTTAATGTGTTTTCCATCTTACGGCCCCTCTTATTTTCAGATAATTCACGATCAAATCTTTTTTAGAGCACTGAAAATTTCACA
This sequence comes from Nitrospinae bacterium CG22_combo_CG10-13_8_21_14_all_47_10, assembly GCA_002786505.1. Lineage (GTDB taxonomy): Bacteria > Nitrospinota > Nitrospinia > Nitrospinales > VA-1 > LS-NOB. Next base: position 9,475 of record PCTK01000034.1, read on the forward strand.
AAAACGAACCACCATTAATAATAGTAAATATAGGCCTCAAATTTAATATTTTCATCTTTTTATTCTGTTGGCTTAGCCAATAGATAACTTTGATGAAATTTGGGAAATAAATACTGAGGAATTAATATCTTACTATGGGGAGTTTGCTGACTTTCCACATATTCTATCGAATCTTCATAGGGTGATTCGAAAAGCTTTTTAACCACTGCCTGACAATATCCAATTCACGAACTTTTTAATTCCACATCTATCTTGCTGTTGATTTCAGACAG
>PCTK01000199.1:0-1044 GCA_002786505.1 Nitrospinae bacterium CG22_combo_CG10-13_8_21_14_all_47_10
ACGCTCAATTACAAAAGTCAACGACTAGAGCAAATCTACAAGCCGGACCTGATTTGCTATGACCCGATCATTCTGGAGCTCAAAGCGGTCAAGGGAACACAAAGCACAGGTGAGCAATTACCTGACGGCAACAAACTTGAAATCAGGATTACTGATCAACTTCGGCAGTCACCCCAAAGCACAAATTGAGCGCTTTGTGCTTTAACTTCTGTGTTTTCCGTGCCTTCCGTGGTTAATAAAGTAAAGGGGTCGGGTCCTGAATTAGTAATAAAGTGGTGTTAAATTGTAAGCATGTATTTTGTGATCTGTTAGGCCAAACCCGCATTTTAAGGTTTATCCGCAAGAACCAAGCGTTTTAATCCCTAAAATTTTAAGAAAGGAAACTGCCGCCCAGATGCCGATACTAGCAAAAAACCCCAACAACACTGCGGCAAATATAAATATTCCGACAAGAGTGAGAATTCCCTGTATGTTTTTAAATTGCATCGGGTTCTCCAAAATGGAAATGGTTGAAGTGATTCCACATCAGGAAATTTCAAAAATTAGGGAAATTTCGAAATATACCTTAACCTTTTACGACTCCAAATCCAAGCCCCATTTATGATGGACGCTTCACTCATTAAAGGGGTCGCATCGCTACTTGACTACATGTGTGAATAATGTTTATCGAGTCAGTTGATATTCATTGGGATTCCGGTTTCGGGGTCGAGAACCAGTCGGGTTAGAGAGCTATTGCCGCCCACCCACAGGGAGTGGTCGGTGGCCTCTTCAATGCTGAATATGAATTTTGATTTTAACCCATTGATGGCGGAAAAGTTTTGAAAGGTTTTTCCGTCAAAACGGCTCAACCCGTCATTGGTGCCTATCCACAGGCCTCCCGCTTTGTCCATTTCCAGTGCTAGAATGAAGTTTCCCGGCAGTCCATCTTTCACGGTGAAGTTGCGGAATTTAAGTGTTTGGGTGTCCAGCAGGCTCAAGCCTCCTCCCCAGGTTCCTATCCACAGGCGGTTTTTCTTGTCCAGCAACATGGAGACGACGTAGTTG
>PCTK01000199.1:1079-6710 GCA_002786505.1 Nitrospinae bacterium CG22_combo_CG10-13_8_21_14_all_47_10
TGGCGAGGCCTGCGAAAAGTGGTGCTGGCCTTGAAAGAGCGACATGGTGCCCTGATTCGCCTGTCGCACCTGTTCGTAGGGAGCGCCGAGTCCGTCTTTATGATTGAAGGCCTTCCATTTTCCATTATGAAGTGAGGAAATGCCAGACTCGGTGCCGAACCAGATTCTTTCTGATGATTCAATTTCTACAGCGTATACCCAGTCATCGATCAATCCGCCTTCTGTGTTTTCCACCGTGAAGCTTTGCCAGTTTTTTCTTAGTCCGGGGTTTCCTGTGACCTTGTTGACGCCGCTCCAGGTAGCCAGCCAAAGCACATTATTGTCGAACTCGATATCATAGACGAAGGCATCGTTTAATCCTTCCGGTGTGTTGTAATGGCTCCATTGCTTGCCGTTGAGGTGGCTGAGTCCGCCGCCGTAGGTGCCGATCCAGGGCAGGTTTTTGGAATCGAAAGCGATTGCGAAAATGCCATTGCTGAGCAAATGGTTCTGGTTGTCATAGACTTCGTAGTCTTCGCTGGTTTGGGTGTCATAGCGGATAACTCCAAGTCCGGTTCCCATCCAGAGATGCTGGCCCTGGGAGGTCAGCACTTTAATATTTCTGGTGTTAAGAGAGAAGGTTTGCATTTTCAGGATATGCGGGTAAGGCTCCCCTGAAGTTCTGTCAGATACCGATGCGCTAAAGGCACTGGTCGTTTCTACAGGGATAAAACTTCCCCCTGCGGTAAAAATGAATATAATGGCGAGGGTTTTATTTATAAATTTGAGAGGTCGCATGGTGAATTATTCCCGGATCAATTTTGCAAACTATACTCCAGTTGTTTTTATATTGCTTTTGTTTTTTCTTTCGGGGTGCGGGGTGTGTGACTGTGAGAAGGAGTCGTCTGTTTTGCCTCCAGTAAAGGTTTCTGAAAGGGATCAGAAAGAAATGGTGCTGGTGCCTGCTGGTGAATTCATCATGGGGACGGATAAGGTGGATACGGAAGGCACGCATAAAAAAATCGGGGCGGTTAAACCGCTTTATCTTGACCAGCATCCGGAGCGGAAATTATTTCTCGGCCCGTTTTATATGGATCGTTATGAAGTGACCAATGAGGAGTATCAGAAATTTCTGCAAGCGACCCAGTTTACCGACCGGCCTGCCCATTGGGAGGATGGGGTTTTCCCTGAAGAGTTGGCATTGCACCCTGTCACCCAGGTCACCTGGTGGGAAGGCTGGTCTTATTGCATGTGGGCCGGTAAACAGTTGCCGACTGAAGCCCAATGGGAAAAGTCGGCGCGCGGTCCGAACGGCCTGCCCTATCCCTGGGGTGAGGAATTTGTAAAAGGCAAAGCGAACCTGGGTATTGATGGAGACCGGAAAACAGCACTGGTGACCTCCTATCCTGAAGATGTCAGCCCCTATAAAATTTATGGTTTGTCTGGAAATGTTATGGAGTGGACCCAGGACTGGTATCTTCCTTATCCGGGAAACTCCAACTCAAGTCCCGGGTTTGGCAGGGAACTGAAAGTTTTAAGGGGGAACGGGTTTCAAAAAGCCGGGCATTATTTTTTGGATGCCTACCGCTATGCGTTCACCCGCACCGAGGCGAACCCGAATGATTTTTTTGAGAATGTAGGGTTCCGCTGTGCGTCAGAAATTATCGCTGAAGAAAGTAACCCGGCGCAGTCTTGAGAGGACGGGGTCTGGTAAAGGATTAATCAGGCTCAGGCTAATATCGTGTTTTCCAGATTAGCGCCTTTGGTGATCGCTTTTGCGATGTTGGCATCGACCAGGTACGCGTCTGCAAGGTTGGCTTGGGTAAAATTGGTGCCATGCAAATTGGCTTCCAGAAGAAAGGAGTTTTTCAGATTGGCCCCTTCAAAGTTGGCATAGGTCAGGTCGGCCCCTTCGAGGTTGGTTTCCTCCCAAATAATCCCTGGGCATTGAGCGTCTTTCAAATCCGCACCAACCATGTTTGAGTTGGTCAAGTTGACTTCCTTCAGGGTGCAAGAGTTGAGGTCTGCATATTTCAGAATGGCACCTTTTAAATCCACTCCAGTCAATTTTGAAAAGCTGAAATCGGCTCCCCTGGCATTGATGCCTGACAGCCGGGATTTGTTGATGACGGCTTGTTTCATGAAGGCGTACATCAATCTGGCGAATGCCAGATTACAGTCCTCTATGGTGGTGGAATAAAAGCTGGAGTAGCTCAGGTTCGCTCCCTGGAAGTCACATTCGCTCAGTTTGGCTTGAGAGAAATCACAGTTTGACAGATTGGTGTTTTTGAAATTGCATTCTATCAGTGTAGCGCCTTCAAAGTTGACCCCTTCAAGGTTAGACCCTGTAAAGTTCACACTTTTGATCTTGGCGTTTTTCATGGACGACTTTTCGAGGGAAGCCTGGGAAAAGTCAATCTCGCGCAATTGCGAGTCGTCCATGTTTGTTTCAATCAGAGTGGCAAAAACAAAACTGGCGCCATTCAGGCTCACACCTTTCAAATCAAAGCCGCTGAAATCGCCCCCATCCTGCTTGGGCTCTTTCATGACTGTTGCAATCATCTCATCAACGTTTGACATTTATTCTTATTCCCTCTGTTGCGATGGCGGCAGGAGCGCGTTCATATTCCGCTGAATTTTTTGCGGATTGACCCTGTCATGAATTCCAATTATCCCAACCCGAATTGATTTAAACAAAATACTTTCCATATCTGTCCTCATGCTTAACTTAGCGGCAAGGGGCGTGAGAATGAGGTTGGCCAGCATGAGTCCATAAAATGTAGTGATCAACGCCGTCGCCAAAGCCGGACCGATTGTTGAAGGGTCATCAATATGCATCAACATCTGTACCAGACCGATCAAGGTTCCTGCCATCCCGAATACGGGAGCTTGAACGGACATGAAGCGCAAAACCTTTTGCCCGGAGTTATGCCTGTCCAGCATGGAATTCAGTTCCCTTTCCATAAGCTCGTGAATCTCTTTGGCGTTGTACCCATCGACAATCATGGCTATTCCATTTCTCAGGAACCGATTATCTACTTTGCTTTCCTCATTTTCCAGTTGTTTCATTCCGCCGGAGCGGTACTTTGAGGCCAGTCTCATAATGTCATCGACATAATCTTCTGGCTCGTAAACGCCGGGTTTGAAGGCGTTATATAAAACCGGGGTTAGTGTGGTAATTTTTTTTGAGGGAAAAGCGATAAAAGCTGTGGCAACGGTTCCCCCAAGAACGATCAAGGCACTGTTAACATTGATGAAGATATTCGCATCGCCACCGCGAATGATCGCCACGGCAATGAGAAAAACCCCGGCAAGGACCCCCATCAGGGTGCCGGTATCTATTCCTGTGTCCTGACGGTCTTCCTGAGCCACGTTTGCGGCAGTCGCTTGTGCTTCTTGTGTTGCTGTGGCCATAGAATTTAATCAGACAGGGGTGGAAATCTTACTATCAACTGGCGGCCTTTTCCATATGAGCCATGGCCCGAATTTTTAATGACCGTAAAATATAATTATTCAGCCAAGGTACCTGTAGTATTTCTTTTCGGCCGCTGGGGATGTAAACCTTAAGAAAATCCAATTTTTCAGTCCTTTCCGGGGATATTTGGGAACTCAGGTCGCCTATACAGCGGGGCAGACAATTTAACCCCGCATAGGATTTGCAGAATAGTTCCCCCCATGAGGTTAAATAAATACAGGTAACATTCCTCGCCCGTTCGATTCGTTTGTTGATGAATTGAGTCAGTTCATCGTTGTTTTTGCAATCTCGGATGTTTCCCATACTGATTTCCGGTGGTGGGGGATTACCAAAGTCCACCAGCAGAAATAATTGGTTGATTTTCGCCTCACCCATGAGGTCTTCGTTTGAGAGTGCCGCTATGTTGACGGACTCGATGAAGTCCTTGAGTATTTTTAAGAGCGCAATCAAGTCATTTTCCTTGATAGAGTCCCCTTCAGATCTTAATAAGACATGGGTGTTATCACTATAGAGATTATTGAAAACGGTAAAGGCCAGAAGAAATGGAAGGGTTGCTGACTTTCTGATGATATTTTCCTTGTCAATTTGTTCGAGAAACGCCCGGGTTCTGCCCCGAACCAGATACCACTCTGGTTTTTGACGTTTATCCTTTCGTTCTAAAATAAAAGTCAGTTCATTTTCAGCAGTTTTACCATCGACCAAAGCACCCAGATTATCAACTTTGTTGGGGGCGGCCCGGTAAAAACTGAACAGCTTTCGACCCAAAAGATGGGTGTCTTTCTCTGTAATCAAGCTTTCGCTGGGATCAAGCGTCTTGTTCTTTTCAGAAATATTTTTGTAGGAAGCCATTAAAATTTTATTGATACGGTTTCCCAAGTCCACCTTGTGCATCATTTGCCAGCCGGAGTACTGGTTCAGTCGATCAATTTTTTCGGGAGACCAACCCCATTCCTTCAGCATTTTAATCAGGGTGCTCTTTCTCCAACTATCCGAACCTTTTTCAAATTCCTCAGGAGTGACCTGGGTGCCCACTTTCAAATAGAAGGCGTGCCTCAGGGCATCGACCTCATCCTCGGACTTTGTTTCCTTAAAAAACTTTTGCACTCGCTCAAACATGCATAGATAGGGGTCTATATCCAGATAAGGGATATCATTAAAGTATTTATCTTTGATTTGGTGGCATAGCAGGTTCGACTTGGTGTCACCAAACATATACTCTTCCAGTACGCCCATTTTCATAAGGGTCTTAAATGGCGACTTGAAAGATTTGATCAGAGCCCATATGGATCCGCCAAAAAACTCTCCCTGGGAGATGTCATCGACATTACCCATGTCAATGAATTCATCTTTTTTGAGAAGGGTTTTTCCTGATGCCAGTTTTTCATATAACTCATAGTACCGGTCATCATCACAATCCACCGGTGAAATCAGCCAGAAGGGGACTTTTCCGCTAACAATGATCATGGTCCGGTACATTTCTTCCTTCAGGAGTTTTGCCAGCGCTGATCCTGTGCTTTCACTGTCACTTTCACCAAAGATGTTTTCTTTAACTTCTTCGTAATCATTGATGAAAAAATGGGTCTCCAGATGGTAATTGTCCCACGTCCATTTTTCTATCAAGTTAAGTTTCTTCTGAAACAGTTTCATGCTTTCTTCGTTGAAATCCCTTTTGTCGATAAGCAGGGTATAGTCCAGATCAGATTTTACAGTCTGGGCAATGGAGCCGACACTTCCCATCAGCAGGGCAGTGTGGATGACGGGTTTCAATTCAGGGTTTCTGCGGATGATGATGTCTGGAAACAGTTTTTCGGCGGCAACCTGCGCTTCTTTATCGAGTCTGAAATTATGGATGCCGCAGGGGGAGTTTCCCTCAAAATAACCAGGCAAGCCTTCCTGGTGTACGTGAAGCAGGCGCGGAATAACCAGAAATATCAGGCGGTCAATTTCTGAAAGGGTGACCAGGTTTCGGTCTATTTTGAAGCGGTTAAACCTTAAAAATTGCTGGCGGTTGGAATAAAGCACTTCCTCATCCGATTTTATGAGTTCCTTTTGAGCCTTTTTGATAACTTCTTCAGCAGGCTTTTGTGGCAGTTCTGCCAAAGGATGGTTTTCAGCCTCCTCCTGGTCGATGACGGATTTTTCAGTTGAATCCATAAAAAAAGGTTTTATTAAAGGTT
>PCTK01000056.1:0-1358 GCA_002786505.1 Nitrospinae bacterium CG22_combo_CG10-13_8_21_14_all_47_10
ATCCAATGCTGTGATGGATGGGGGTTTTCTGAGTGAAACCACCCTTATTGTTTGATTTAAGGAGTAACTGGAAATGATTGCAGTTGTTAAAACGGGTGGTAAGCAATACAAGATATCAGAAGGTGATGTTATCCAAGTGGAAAAACTGGAAGGCAACGTTGGTGAGACCATTAACCTGGATAAAGTTCTTATTTGTGGCGAAGGTGATTCGATCAAGGTTGGCGCTCCATATGTAGAGGGTTGTTCTGTAGCATGCGAAGTTACTGAACAATTGAGAGGAAAGAAAATTATTGTTTTCAAGAAACATCGGAGAAAAAATTACCGGCGCAAGAATGGGCACCGCCAATCCTTGACACGTTTAAAAGTTACCGGAATAACTGCTCCATAACCAGAGGAAATCATGGCACATAAAAAAGGACAGGGCAGTACTTCGAACGGTCGTGACAGCATAGGTCAAAGGCTGGGTGTGAAGCGGTTTGGAGGTCAAGCTGTCAAAGCAGGAGAAATATTGGTTCGCCAGCGTGGTACCCACTTCCACCCAGGCAGTAATGTGGGCTTGGGAAGTGATTATACGATTTTTTCGAAAATTGCGGGTGTGGTCAAATTTGAGTATCGGGACCGCAAAACGCAAAAAATTAGTGTTTACCCACAAAACTGAATGCGTCGCAATTCCCGCCAGCTTTCCCCTTTTCGGGCGGAGAAACTCCGCAGGTAAATGGCTTTATCTGCGGTGTTCTCCTGACTTCATCTCACTCTTCCGAAAGTTCTAGAAATTTCTGGGATACTTAAAATTGATAAGCCCCTTTAAACCGGGCCTTCTGCCATGTTTATTGATCAAGTAACCATAACCGTACAAGCGGGCGATGGTGGAGACGGCTGTAGCAGTTTCCGCAGGGAGAAATATGTTCCCCTTGGGGGACCCGATGGTGGGGATGGTGGTAAGGGCGGAGATGTTGTTCTCGAGGCTGACCCCAACCTTTCGACTTTGATAGACTTGCGGTATCAGAAGGTCTATCAGGCTGAGCATGGAAATCCGGGCCGGGGCCAACAAATGACGGGGAAAAGTGGGCAAGATATGGTCATACGCCTTCCACCGGGAACTCTGGTTAAGGATAAGGATTCGGGGGAACTGCTTGTCGATCTCAATCAGGCCCATCAGCAATTCATAGTTGCTCAAGGTGGTAATGGTGGGCGCGGCAACCTGCGTTTTAAGTCTGCGACCCAGCGTGCCCCAAGAAAGTTTGAAACGGGCTGGCCTGGTGGGTCCCGGAAACTTTTTCTCGAACTCAAACTTCTGGCCGATGTTGGAATCATTGGATTTCCCAATGCAGGCAAATCCACCCTGATCTCAAAAATCT
>PCTK01000056.1:1365-6807 GCA_002786505.1 Nitrospinae bacterium CG22_combo_CG10-13_8_21_14_all_47_10
CCGACCGAAGATAGCAGACTATCCTTTCACCACCCTGGTGCCCAACCTGGGTGTGGTGCGGTTGGAGGCGGGAGAATCTTTTGTCGCCGCCGATATACCGGGAATAATTGAAGGGGCACATACAGGGAAGGGACTTGGGCATCAGTTTTTAAAGCATGTCGAGCGTACCCGTCTGCTTCTTCACCTGATAGATTTTTCAGACCCTGACGGGGAAGCCATTGTGAGCCGCTATCACAAGTTGCAAGAGGAATTGAAACGTTTTAGTCCGGTGCTATCACAAAAACCGCAAATCCTGGTGGCTACCAAGGCGGATGATCCTCAGTCCCGGAAAAACATCCTTGACCTGCAAGAATCCATGAACGGGTTGAACCCTGTATTTTTATCAATCTCGTCTTTGACTGGTGAAGGAATCCAGCCGTTACTGTGGAAAATTAAGGAGGGGCTTTCCCAGGAAGATAAAAACATTTAGTTTGGCCAGAGGCAGGAAGCCCCGAACCTGTTTTGTTACTGGATCTCAAATTCCTCGAATTTTATTTTTTTGACCCTGCCCACGCTGTCAATATTTTCGTTGTATGCAGTTTGAAGCCTTTTCTCCAGTTTTTCCTTAACGTAAAGAATATCGTTGTAGAATTTTTTTGTCAGGAAACTTTCCACGGTTTTCACCGTTACTTCCTCAAAAAAAGGCAAGGTACTTTGCATTACCTGAGCACTGGCTTCATCTGTAAAGGTGATTTCCAGAGTGAAGCTGAGAACTTTAATGTCATTCACATCAAACGCCACCGGCATAATGGTAGACAGTTTTACCATCCTTGCTTCGGGAGATAATGCCGCTTGCAGGCCTTCTGAATCTTCACTCACCACCTCCACCGACTCTGATGATTCTGAGAGTGTTTTGGATTTCGCTAGCTCTTGCGCGATTTCGGATTTTGTCTCCTCACCGACTTCTCCGAGAATTGCGGGTTTAGCTGTTTTTTCAGGTTGTGGGGGTTGGACTTCAGCTTTTTTAGTTTTCTCTCCCGAGGCGGGTGGAGCTTGCCCCTTGTCCGGTTTTGGGGTCAAGCCCTCAGGGACTTCGGTTGTGGGTTTTTCTAGTTCTGTCAATTCGGGAGGGGCAAAAGTCTTCCATGCAAAATAGCCTCCTCCGGCGGTGACAAGCAGTCCTAATACTCCTCCTGCCAACATTAATTTTCCGGTAAGGGTGGCGGGAACAGAAATGGGACCAATTTTTATTCGAGCCTCTTCCTCTTCCTCGTAATCTTCTTCATCTTCTTCAGGGTAGTCGTCTTCAGAAATACCTAACTCAGCGGCGGCATCTTGTGTCTCTTCTTCCTCCTCGTAATCTTCTTCACCTTCTTCCTCACCTTCTTCTCCTTCACCTTCTTCTTCCCCCTCTGCAGTTTCTTCCTCAGCTTTTTCTGCAGATTCTTCGGTGGCTTCCTGGTCGGCAAACGCTTCCGCCCACATGTCTTCTTCGCTTTTTTCTTCTTCTTCCCCTTCCGCAGTTTCTTCCTCAGCTTTTTCCGCAGATTCTTCGGTGGCTTCCTGGTCGGCAAACGCTTCCGCCCACATATCTTCTTCGCTTTTTTCTTCTTCTTCCCCTTCCGCAGTTGCTTCCTCAACTTTTTCTGCGATTTCTTCGGTGGCTTCCTGGTCGGCAAATGCTTCGGCCCACATATCCTCCTCGCTCATTTCCTCCAGGGAGGGAAGAGTCTCAGTCGAAGCCGGAACCTTCTCTGTTTCTGCAACCGCTTCAGTCTCTGTAGCTTCTTCGGCAGATTCTTCCTCTGTTTCTGGCTCGGCATCCTCTTCTTCCTCTGTCTCCGCAGTACTTTCTTCTTTCCCGGATTCCGGAAGAATATTGCCTAAAATATCGTCGACACTGGTTTCTGATTCAGAGGTTTTGGTTTCAGTAGCAGGGGGGGCGGCTTTTTCGGTTTCTTCATCGTCATCATTAAGAATATCGTCAAGAAGCTCGTCCAGATCATCTTCGTCGCTATCAGAGGTTACATCGCCTTTTAACGAATCTGGCGTGGTTTTTTCATCGGTAGCGTCATCGGCCATAGTTTCCAATTCCGATTCCTCCCCAGTGCCCAAATCTAACGGGGTTTCTTCGGTACCCTCCTCGGTTGAGGTTTGTGTGTCATCGCGGTCATCGAGCATGTTGTCAAGATCCGGCCCTTCTTGGTCTTCGGTGGTTGTTTCGGTGCCGGGTGCCGTATCGCCGCTGATGAGGTCATCAAGCATGTTGTCAAGATCCGGCCCTTCTTGGTCTTCGGTGGCTGTTTCGGTACCGGGTGCCGTATCGCCGCTGATGAGGTCATCGAGCATGTTGTCAAGATCCGGCCCTTCTTCGTCTTCGGTGGTTGTTTCGGTGCCGGGTGCCGTATCGCCGCTGATGAGGTCATCGAGCATGTTGTCAAGATCCGGCTCGGATTCTGTGAGATCTTCACCCCCGTTTTCATATTCTTCATCAATCAACCGGTCCAGCATTCCATCAAGGTCGTCTTCCGTTTGGTTTTTATCCTCCAGACTGTCTGAAAGAGGGGAACCTGTTGACCTTACGGGGCTTTCTGCGGGTGTCACTAAAAAACTCTGCTGGCATTTGGCACACTTGACCTGGACCCCTTTTTCGGTCAGATTGGGGAGGTTGACATCATAACTGGCTTGGCAGTCTGGGCAGGATATCTTCATAATATATTTAAAATCAGATACTTATATGGATAGTATATTTTTTCTGTAATAAAAAGTAAATGTCTAATCCCTTCCTTCTGCTTTCCTTAAATAGTACCCGGAGGAAGCTAAATTGACAAGGTGTTGCAACTTTACTATAATCAGCCTAGGTTTGAAGAAACCTGGGAGTTAAAATCCACCTGCATTAGGTTTCCTGGTCATTTTCATTTGTTTTGCTACCCCTGATTAAACTTGTTTACTTTAAAAGGTTTTGAGCCGCTAAGATAAAATATGACTTCTTACAAAGTGAAACAGATTATAGTTCCTCTTGTTTTGGTTCTGGCGTTTACAGGGTTCTTTACGGGCAAAACCCCTCAATACGTTAGTGGATTATCGCCATTCTTTTCCGCCGTAAGCCGGGTAGAGGAGGGTGTGTTCCATAAGGCGAAAGAAGCGCGATTACAAAATGAACTGGCTTACGATGACCGTATTCGGGAAAAAATACGCTTGGTCATTTCTGATTATAACACGGGACTGGATGAAACCAGTGCTGTGCAGATTCCTGGATGGATTTTGGCAGAAAGCAGGAAATACGGGTACGATCCGCTTTTTCTCACGGCGTTGATCATTACCGAGAGCTCCTTTTACAACTGGGCAAAGTCAAACCGGGGCGCTCACGGTTTGATGCAGTTGAAACCCGCTACAGCAGTGGCGTTGGCATCCGAAACCAGTTTGAAATGGAAGGGAACTCACACTCTGTATGATCCCAGAAAGAATATAGCTTTGGGGGCTTATTACCTGAATAAGATGGTGGACCGTTTTGGGGATCTTACCCTTGCCTTGGAAGCTTATAACCATGGCCCGTCACGGCTGAGCCGGTTTCTCAGGAGAGGTCATCTTCCTCACCGTTATTCCGGAAAAGTTCTAAAAAACTACAGAAAAATCCGTTTCCAGCCTATTTAAGTCAGCCGCGAATAGATATTTGGCAGGGTCTGCTCTTAATTTTGTTTGACTTCTATGGACACAAATAAGGAATTAATATCCCCGACGAGATCCTTTTTGGGGAGAACAGCGAGTTTTGTAAAACAGGGCTTTCTGGTGGGCTTGTTTCTTGTTTTATTCTCTGGCTGTGCCAATCAGGAGGTTGAAAAAGCCTTCAAGGGAGACCTTCGTCCAGGCAAAGCGAATGGAATAATTGGCGAGTACTGTCAGAGTTGCCATATCCACAAAGATTTTGACCCCCCTCTTCATGTTTCCAAAGTCAGGAATCTTTATCGTAGCCCGGCTTTTAAAAAAGCCCGGGAATGCCGGTCCTGCCACTACATTGAAAAAAACTGGATGCATAATGAGCACGAACGGAGGACCCGAATGCCAGAAGATGCAAACCGGGGAAAGTTCAAGAAGTTTGAGGAAAAAGAGTTGAGTAGAAAGCAAAAAGGTTGACGGCACTCCTAAAAGATTCAAAATTCCTTTTTTGAAATCCAGAATAATCCGATTAATATGTAATTAACGGGCAATGCTTTAGGGCACAGCCTGGAGGATGTCACAAATGCTTATTTTTCAGTGTCAAGGTTGGCCTGGAAGAAAGAACGGGATATTCAGGTGAAGCTTTTTTCTAGATATGGGGTGTTGCTGACCATAATGCTTTGGATTGTGGTGTCCGAAGCCTTTGCGTTTTCCATTGGCGAATTTCAGGTTAAAAGTAAGTTTGGTGAAAAATTTAATGCTTCTCTTGAAATCAATTTGGATTCTGACGAGCCCGTAGAAGTAGGGCTGGGGGATGAAGGCGACTATATCAAATTGGGGCTGGAAAGGCAGGAGATTATTTCTGCTCTGATCCTGGGCCCGGTTCAGCCTGGTAGTGGACTAAAAAAAACCGTTCAAATCCGTTCGAAAAATCCTTTATTTTTTCCTTCGTTCAACCTTGTGGTCTGGGCAACTCATAATGGAGGAACTTTGCTGGAAAATTTCCTGGTAACGGTGGATTTTCAGCAGAGCCTGGCCTTGAACGTCAGTGGGAATAAAAACAATCTTCCTCTGGAAAAATCTCCTGAACATGAACCCAAGTCTGCCCTGACTCAGGAAAAGGCCACAGTTCCTCCCGCGGCACAACAGATTATAAAGGGTGAACAAGGCACAATAAAAGAGTTGGAGGTGACCCCCCCTGAATCCCGGACTGTTGATGACAGAGAGTCCTCTGAGGAGGACGAGGGCTTGGCTGGTGAATCCATTACCCCGGTCCCTGTAAAGACCGCGGTAGTGCACCGGAGGCGCCTTTCAGGCGTTATCTGGGCGCATCCAAGACCCACCCCTGCCTTGGAACCTGTGAAGGCGGCGGCATCAAAAAAAACGGGTGGTGTAAAAACTGATTCGGACTCGGAAGATCGTTATGTTTTGAAAAAAGGAGAGGGGTTATTTTCAGTTGCCAGAAAGCTCAAGATTGCCAATTACCATCCAGCTCAGGTTGCCGCCGCTATCTGGATGCATAATATTGATAAATTCATATTTGGCAATATCCACGGTATCCGGGAAGGGGTTCAATTAGATCTTAAAAACCTGGAAGAAAAAGTTTCCGGTATTGACCTTCAGACTGCGAGAAATATTTTAAGGAATCAGGCTGAAGAATGGAAACTGGTGAGAAATACCAGTCCGGTTAAGGAGGAAGTCTCTACGATTCCTGAAGTGCCACTACCGTCAGAAAGATTGGAGGACATTGCTGATCTGTTCGAACAGGTAAAGGGTTGGCAGGCTTCCTGGGAGAAAATGGACCTG
>PCTK01000156.1:0-2570 GCA_002786505.1 Nitrospinae bacterium CG22_combo_CG10-13_8_21_14_all_47_10
CTACTTTGGACAAATAGGACATTATCATTTTGGTACAACATACCCCAAAACCATACCCCAAAACCATGAACCCAAATCCCGTTACCCAAGCCATTCGTCTAGTCCTGGCGACCTTGTTTTTATTCTGGTTGTTGCTTTTATCCCGTAACGCCCAATCTGAGGAATTTGCCGTGCCCTATTCCGGGTCTCCCTACCGGAATTTGGCCGATCTGGACGCGGGGCAAATCCTTCACCTGCCAACCGGTTTGCTGGTTAGACGGGAACAGATGATGGAATCCATTTCCGCCTCCAGAGTCATCTACATCGGCGAAACCCATGACAACATTGAAGCACATAAAATTCAGCTTCAGGTCATTCAGTTTCTGGCAGAAAAATATCCGATAGCCATCGGGCTGGAAATGTTCCGTCGTTCTGCTCAAGAAAAACTGGACCTCTTTAACCTGGGTCAGCTTTCCGATCAGGAATTCAGGCATCTCTTTCACAGCAACTGGGGCAGTGGGTTTAGCCTCTACCAACCCATATTCGAGTTCGCCAAATCCAAAGGACTGCCGTTGATCGGACTCAAATCCACCCGCGAGGTAGAAAACCATTTTCGTTCGGGCGACGCCGCTCCCGGCGACACACTGTACCCGGAAATAGACGATACCGACCCATACCACCGGGCATTCTCCATGTCCGCGTTCGGCGGTCACACAGCAAAAGCACTGGAGAAACCTTACCGCATGTTATTACTGTGGGAGGAAACCATGGCCCAGACCGTGGCAGAATTTTTGCGCAACCCGGCTAATAAAGACAAAAAGCTGGTGGTGTTGGCTGGCGGGTTTCACGTTCAATATGGATTTGGCATCCCCAAACGCGCTTACCGAAGAATGCCGCACAATTATTCCATCCTACTGCCCAGCATCACGGAAGTTCCCGAATCATTGAAAGACCGGGAAATGGAAGTGAAGAAAGTTCCCATCCCGCTTTACGCCTCCGACTATGCCTGGAAAGTGGAATACCGCGTACCGGGCCAGAACAAGGTGAAACTGGGAGTACGCCTGGCTCAGGAAAAAAGCGGCGAGGTGCGCATTAAATCTGTCGGCGAACATTCCAACGCCCAAACCGCTGGCATGAAGCCTGGAGACCAGTTGCTCAGCATGGACGGTAAAACCCTGACAGAAGTTAACGATGTATTAGAACTCCTGCAAAGCAAAAATTTCGATGACCACTCCACGTTTGAGCTTCGGCGCGACGATCAAGTCCTCACTGTGGAAGTGGTGTTTAAAGAGAGTCAACATTAAGTAAAAACACAAATTCAAAGTTGGGAGTAATGGGCAGGCTTGCGAATGCTGGCAAAGCAGTTGGCTCGGGCTCAAGATGGCTTACCAATAGTCTGCCACTATCTGCCTGACTAGTAGATCTCAAAAGTAGTCAGGCCCTGAGGTTTGATCCATTCAATATCGAGAGCCGAGACTTGAGCCGCAGGCGGCCCCTTTCTGCACCAACTGATAAACTTTTCGAGAGTGTCTTGCTCTCCCTCGGCATGGATTTCTACAGTACCGTCAGCACAGTTTTTGGCCCAACCGTGCAGGCCCAGTTGCAAGGCCTGCTCGCGTGCGCTGGCTCTATACCAGACCCCTTGCACACGGCCACGTGCAATCAGGTGAACGCTCATTAACATAACCGGTCACTTGTTTTTGCGAAACGCGTCATCAAAAAGGTGCTGGACTTCCCGGTAAACCTGGAACTTGCTCCCGTCTCCAATTTTTTCTCCGAATTTGCCGAGGTCGCGCATGATGCGCTGGAACTCCTGGGTCTGCCCCTTGAAGTTTTCAATAAGGGGACGAAAATAGAGTTGCTCGTCCTCATCCAGGCGGTCGCAGATTACCCTGAGCCGGGTTTTTAGTGGTTCAAAATCTCGTTCCATGCCCTAATACTAGCCTTCAATGTGCGGGATTGCAATTGAGTAAAAAACTGGGGGAAAAATTTTGGGCAAACTTTAAGGAAAACCCGTGAACTATTTTTTAGCTTTGAGGCGTTCTTTCATAATGGCCTGTAGCCGGATCACGGCCGGGCTGGTTTCTGGAAGGGCGAGAAACTTTTCGCGGGTGAGAACCGCGACTTCACAATCTTCCAGGGCGACTACCGATGCAGTACGCTCACCGGCTGAAATCATAGCCATTTCTCCAAACAAATCGTTCTCCTTCAGATGAGCGAGTACTTTTTTGTTGCCTTGTTCATCTTCTCTATACACCTCCACCGTTCCCTTTTTAATCAGGAATGCGCTGGTGCCGTGAGTGCCCTGACGGACAATCTTTTTACCTTTACGATATTCTTTTATAACAAACATGATGATCTTCCGGCCCCGTAGCGAAAGAAAGTTATACCGTCTTCACTATAAAAAATTCCTTTGCTATTTTCAATCCCCACTATTTGGGTAAACCGCTAACTAATTGATAATCAGCGGTTATCAAAGAAAAATCATCCTGCAAGTCACCCGCTTTCCTTTGCAACGACATTTTAATTAAGGGTTTCCGGTGCCTTCGTTTTGCCTGGGTATTCTAAATACAAACGCTTTAATTGGCGTT
>PCTK01000156.1:2871-3013 GCA_002786505.1 Nitrospinae bacterium CG22_combo_CG10-13_8_21_14_all_47_10
TTTAAAGTCCGTAGCAAATGCTACCGGAGTCCCACAAATTGCTGTGAACGCAAAAATTGCGAAAAGGCCTTTTGCCACAGGATAAAAAATGCTATGACCGACAGGACAAAACAAACACTTAGGCGGATTGGGGTTCATATCT
>PCTK01000156.1:3049-3191 GCA_002786505.1 Nitrospinae bacterium CG22_combo_CG10-13_8_21_14_all_47_10
ACCGGACATTCGGCAACACCAAAGTTTCAGAAATTGGGCTCGGCACCTGGCAACTTGGTGCCGACTGGGGAGAGGTGGATGATGCCACCGCCGAAAAAGTCCTTGCGGCCGCAATAGAAAACGGAGTGAACTTTTTCGATAC
>PCTK01000156.1:3201-6719 GCA_002786505.1 Nitrospinae bacterium CG22_combo_CG10-13_8_21_14_all_47_10
TATGGTGAAGGCCTCTCAGAAACCCGACTCGGCAGGTTTGTTAAAACATTATCATCGGAAGTGGTGATCGCCACCAAACTGGGGAGGTTTCCCAGGCCTGGCTGGCCGGATAATTTTTCCCAGGAGCAGTTTCGTAAACATACGGAAAACTCCCTGAAACGTTTGGGAATGGAAACCCTTGACCTGACGCAGGTGCATTGTCCTCCTACCTCCCTGTTACAGCAGGGAGAAGTATTTGACTGGCTGAGAACTTTGAAGCAGGAAGGTAAAATCAAACAATTCGGATTCAGCGTAGAGTCGCTAGAAGAGGCTCAGCTCTGCCTGCAACAAGAAGGAGTGGCTTCATTACAAATCATTTTCAATATATTTCGGCAAAAAGCCATTACCTCTATTTTTAAAGAGGCTCAGGAAAAAAAGGTCGCCATTATCGTCCGTCTACCGCTCGCATCCGGCCTGCTTTCCGGCAAATTGACGAGGGAGTCGAGGTTTGCCACAAATGACCATCGTAATTTTAACCGCGATGGGCAGGAGTTTAATGTCGGTGAAACCTTTTCAGGCCTTCCTTTTGAAAAAGGACTTGAGCTTGTCGATAGCCTGAAAAATTTTGCGCCGAAAAACCTGTCGCAGTTTGCCTTGCGCTGGATTCTGGATTTCGAAGCCGTGTGTGTGGTGATTCCCGGCTCTAAAAATCCCCAACAAGTTGCGGATAATTGCGCCGCCAGCGAATTACCCCCGTTGACCGCGGCCACCCACCAAGCCTTGAGCGAGTTTTACACTAATGCAGTCGCTCCTCATATCCGTGGGCCAGTGTGAATTCCGTAAGCCCCGTGTAACGCCACGTTATTGAATTAAAGAAATTTGTCTTCGCTTTAACGAGTTCCTGCTAGTTGCCGCCCAGGACAGAGGGAAACAGAATATTATTTTCTTTATGAATGTGAAGATGCGTATCTTCTTCCAGTTTTTTTAACTCGGAATACAAAAGCTGAAAGGACTGGCAACCATCATCCGGAGCAACATAGTCGTTCGCCAAGGTTCGCAGTTGCTTTAACAACTTCCCCGCCTCATCATGCTCATGGCGCATGACCCGGATCGGGCCTTCCGCGGCTCCCATTTTTGCCCCTGAAAAATCGCATGCCAATTCCCGTATCAAAGGAAACAACACCCGCTCTTCTTTCAGCAGATGCGGTTCCAGGTCTGCCCGCAAATTGCCAACCACACCCTGCAAAGCTTTTAATTCCGGATGCCGAGCGCCATGCGCCTGATAAACTTTTTCCATCAATGCCGTTAAACGCGGTAATGCCTCCTTCAAATAAACATGATGCGTGGACTCCAGATGGGTCGTCAATTCTTCCGGACTCAAACCTGAAATATCTTTTTCATCGTTGGCGGGGGACTCCACCGCCATCAGACGTTGATAAACCTCGTCAATTTTCAGGCCCTTCTCTTCACAGGCAGTTTGAAGCGACACATCGCCCCCGCAACAAAAATCGATATTCAATTCCTGAAAAATTGCGGCATTACCAGAATTATTCTTCACAAAGCTTTTTACCGGATCGGTCATTTT
Source organism: Nitrospinae bacterium CG22_combo_CG10-13_8_21_14_all_47_10 (assembly GCA_002786505.1). Lineage (GTDB taxonomy): Bacteria > Nitrospinota > Nitrospinia > Nitrospinales > VA-1 > LS-NOB. The sequence goes on from PCTK01000156.1 coordinate 4,766, forward strand.
CATTTTTCAACCCTTTCCACACAAATGTTTGCATCAAGACCCATAAAACAGCAAGATACTAAAAAGATAAAAATATCTATTTATATTTAATATAAAACCTGTATAATCTTTTGTCAAGGTGAGAAACCCGAATGACAGAAGAGGGAGAAAACTTTTTGAACCCGATCTGTCAGGAATCCATCCTAACTTGGAAAAGCAAGACTAACCTTACAAGGAAGTGCCATGCAGGAAACTCAAACTTTTTCCGTTGTGAATATCGAGCTGACGCCTAACCCCCGTTCTGTTAAATTTATTCTGGATCAGAAAGTGATCGACTCTGGTTCCAAGACCATTGAAGAGGGTGGCTATCTGGAGACAGATGCTTTTGCCCATAACCTTTTCGGCCTGGATATTGTTGATATGGTCTATTTGCGCGAGAACTTTGTTTCCGTCACTTTGACTTCCGCTGATCTTTGGGTGGTTTTTAAAGACAAGATCAAAAATATTATCGAAGCGGACTTGGGGAAATATGCAGAAGGGGATAATGAAGTTTCTGCCTCCATTCTTGATGATTTTGACATGGAAAAATATTCCCAGCTTTCCGATGACGAAAAAGTCATCATTGTCGAAGCCGTGCTGGACTCATCCGTCCGCCCTGCCCTGGCAAACGATGGTGGAGGTCTGGAAGTGATCGAGGTTGAGGGTCACATCGTCCGAATCCGTTATCAGGGTGCTTGCGGGGGATGCCCCAGTTCCACAGGTGGAACCCTGCGGGTCATTGAAAATCATCTCCGATCCCAATTGGACCCAGAGATCAAGGTCCATACTTACGCTTAACCAGGAAATCCTGTGTCTCCGGACAACCTAAGATCTATTTGAATAATTTCCCGGTCGGTGTTTTCAGGAACAGTTCCAGCGGTATGTCTTCCTGCTTTAAAAATCCGTGGGTAGGCAGGCTTCCGTTTGAAACCAGTTCAATGACCGCGCAAACCGAGGCGGCAGTGGTCCATGAAATGGCTTTCCACGTTTGAGATTTTATCTCCCTCGGGAAATAACTACGCACAAACTCATCCCGGACCAGCGTACCTTGCTTCCACCCTTCCACCGCAACATGGACGTAGACGACATCATCATTAACCGGCGGTTTGGCGTGAACCAGAATTTCTCCCGCCTCTTTTCTTCTGTCCCTCATATACAGTTCATTAAAGAAAAACCGCATCAACTCACCATGTCCGGGATAGCGAATGGTCTTATAGTTCAGATGGTTCACCTTGCCATCAAACGTTTCACATAAAGTGCCCAACCCTCCTGAGGTGGTAAAAGCTTCCAGTTGCACGCCATCAATCACGATGGTCTCCAGCCCTTCCATTGCCGGTACCTTGGCCCTTTGCCCGTCCCGAATGACCTCGCAGTCGTTGAGGTATTCATTGACCACTCCTTCAGAAGACCAGTTGAAAGCATAACCAAGAAGTCCGCGCGGATGTTGCGGCAAAGCCCCAACCCGAAGTTCCATACTTCGCAGACGTTCGAAACCCTGGGCAAGATGCGCCCCGCAAATTCCTACAAACCCGGGGGCAAGCCCACATTGCGGAGCCATGAGGCCTTTTGCCGACTCTGACATTTCGCGGATAGCGGTTGTGGTGGGGACATCTTCCGTCAGGTCAAAATAATGCCTGCCCGCCTGATTTACTTTTTTCGCGACGGCCAGATTCAAATGAAACGGCAGGCAAGTGAGCGTGGCATCGTGTCCGGCAATCGCCTTTTCGAGCGTGGCCTCATCGGCGACCGATCCCGTAATCACCTGGAACGGGAAACCCTCCTCCGGGCTAGTATCAAAACCGGTGACCTGAAATCCATTCGACTTCAACAGGGTCGCCGCCAGACTTCCCACCCGGCCCAGTCCGATCACCAAAACAGATTTGATGTTCTTTGCCATTCGGAACCTTTCAATAATTCATCAACCCACACCCACTCT
>PCTK01000062.1 GCA_002786505.1 Nitrospinae bacterium CG22_combo_CG10-13_8_21_14_all_47_10
AAGCTACTATTAGCCAAGCCGTAAGTGAAATTAGCCGCACCGGCCAGGGTGGTGTCCCCCAGAAGGGTGTTTGCTGAATGCGAAATGGTGAGCGGGCTCACCTCTGACCAGTCTATCCCGAGCTTGTAATCATCATTTAGGGTTATTTCGATTATTTTGGCCTGGATGAATACCTGTCTCTGAACAGAACCTTCGATGTTTTCCAGGAACTCGGCGACTTGCAACAATACTTCCGGAAAATCTTTGACGAGTATCATCCCGGCCTGTTTGTTGATGGTTAAAAAAGCTTTTTGTCCGTCTTCCTGAACAGTGCTGGAGGCGGTCAGATTCCCTTCGGTGGGACCGGAATCGGACCCTACTGACGAAGAGGGTGCGGCGCCCCCCAACAGGCTTGAAACCAGACCCGCGGAATCTCCTCCAGAAGAATCTGATGACCCCGAGTCGCTGGAAGTCTCACTCAAACCTGCAGAATCAGAAGAATTACTTTGAGAACCACCCTGGGAAGAGGCCGAAGGTGTGACGATACTTCTCAATCCCAGGAGTATGTCCTCCCAGATATCGGTTTCTTCGGAAGATTCAATGGAACTGGTGGATCGCTTATTGGCATCGCTGGACCCCGAGGACGACCCACCGGAGGTGGAACTTGAGCCCGAAGTCCCGGAACTGGATTTCAATACGCTTTTTCCTATTCTTTTGGAAATAACATAATTTAGAAAAAAGGTTCGGGTCTGCATTTGCTCACGTTGTACCCGGATACCTTTTTCGTCCATCTTATATTCCAGGTGCAATGGAGGCAGTAAACTATCCAGAGCTTCTACCAGAGTGACATTCTTCAGATCCACGGTGGCCACTTGGTTTACATTTGGATCAATAATAATATTCTGGTCGATTTCCTGAGAAAGGGCGAACAATACATTTTTGATATCAACGCCTCGAGCGGACATGGTGAACCGCACCCCTTTGGGTTCCTGCTTCTTCCGGGCCAGCTCCGGTTGAATTTCTGTCAAGGCCTCCGGCATTTTACTCGCCTGTTCTTTTTCCAGGGGAATCATTACCTCGCGCGTTGCAGGTTTCTGTGCCTGTTCCTTGTCAGCGGGGGATTTTTTCAATCGTGCCAAATCCAAGGCGGAGCACGACACGAGTCCCAGGCTTAAAGCCAGAACTCCCCAATAACGGAAAGCCGAGGTGATGGTGGCATTGAAGGTCATCATGATTTTGATAAATTTAAACAAACTTACATTGAATTAATGTACAACGAAAAACGGCATAAGTCTAATAAAATCTGTGTGTTTCTGGTGGTCGCCTGGGGGAGGTCAGGGCTTTTCTCGTATCATTCCCGGCATCATTTTTTTGGGTCTTTTTGGATATGGAATCGGGTTTTTTCGAGGGTCAGAATTTCCTGTTGTCCGCCTGCATCGAGAATGACCTGGTTGTTGGAAATATTTATTACTTTTTTGCCAAACGCGAAGTCACCTTTCATAAAGTTTTCCCCGCTGATGGTGACGATGTGTTTACCTTTAATTTCGAATATTGCCTGCAGTTTCAGGGTTTGTGGCAGTTCTTTAGGGGCATTTTCTTTGGAATATATCCCGGATGGAAGCTCAAAGGGGTTCAGGCGCGAAGGGCTGTTATCCATAGCAGAAACACTTCCCGGCGCGATGAAGGCAAGTAGAAATAAATACAGGAAATTAAATGGACCAAGGCGATTCAAGGTCGTGGATCTCCGAAAATGGTTCAATCAACCCGTTAACCATCGTTCAATCATAATACTATTACTTTAATATGTAGGCGAGACTCCAGTTTTGGAAGGATTTTCTCATTACGGGTCGTTTCAAGACTTTGAATGGTAAGAACAGCGGGGAAGTCTCTCAGTGAAGCCACGAATTTTTTCAGTGCGTCGTAATCACTTTCAATATCCATGACCAGGGAAACTTCTTTCAAGTTGAGGCCAGCCCGTGAAAGACTGTTCTCACTGGTTTTTATGGACTTTAAAAATACTCCATAAAAGTCGGCTTCATTCTGAAGTTGGTTGAGGATTTCAAGGTCTTGTCCGGTCAGGCGGGCTTTGGCCTTCTCGATGATGGTTTGCAACTCAAGGATTTCATCTTTAATTTTTATTATTTCTTCTTTGGTTTTCTTGATGTTTTCGGGAGAAGTCATTACTTTCTGGAGAGCTGTAAGGGAGGTTTGGACCTCTGCGGACTGATTCTCAAGGTTTTTGATTTTTTTCATTTGCACGCTGTACTCAAAATGAAAAAATCCGTAGCCTACCGCGGAGAGCAGAGTCCCTGCTATAATCACCATTTCCCGGATGGAGAGATTTTTAAAATCGGTCTTTGATGGTTTTACTGCCATAAGTTGAAACTCGTTGCTGGTTTCTAAACAGAATTATTGGGTGCAGGAAAAACATAAAGCTCAAACTTGATTCCCGAACTATTATACTGTCCTTCTGGCAAGGGCTCTGATTTTATAAGTTTGATTTCACTGAAAACGGGGGACCTTTTCAAATCCTCAAGTAGCACCCGGAGGGAATTTTGGACTCTCAGTCCTCTGCCGAAAATTTCTCCGGCAATCTTTATCCGTTCCCTGTTGGAGATATCGGCTTTTCCCTTTTGAGTCAAGTCCACATCTTCACTTTGTTCTTCATCACTGCCCTTTGCGGCATAAGTGATTTGTGAAAGCGCGGTATTATCTGGAACCACAAGCGCGATCTCAGAAAAGATCAGATCAAAATTGAATGGAAAGGGTGTGGTTCCGGGAAGTTGGCTTTTTTCCAGGTGTAATGTCTTTCTGGATTCCTTGAGGTTCTTTAACTCTTCCAGGGGTTTGCCAAGTTCCGGCACTTGCAATTGTATTGTTTCCAAGGCGAGTTTCTGCTCTTGCAGTAGGGTAATTTTATTGGCGACTTCCGTTCGAAGGCTCGAACTGTAACCATATAACCCGGAGAACAAGACGAAAACAGCGGCTAATGGAGCCAGTTTGATCAGGGTTTTTTTGAGCGAAGGCCGGTACTTTTCCGGCAAGACATTGATTTTGTCGCATTGTCCCAATGCCAGTCCGGCCGCAACCGTCAGGCTGGGGCCATATAATTTCATATTTTCCTTGGAGATCGTGTCATCCTGGACCGTTGCCTGCATGAAGACATTACAACGGTCGATTTCCAAATGCAGGTTTTCTTTTAAAAATTGATACAGGCCGCTCAATCCCACCCCGCCACCGGAAAGGATCAGGCGGTCTACTGAGTCTTTACGGTACTGGTTTTTAAAATACTCGATGGACCGGTCCATCTCTGTGGCCTGTTTGATCAGGACTGGCTCCATCCGTTCACGAATCAGTTTCAAAGGCAACCCTTCTTCGGTTTTTCCTTCATTGTCTTCGGCAGGGAATCCGAATGATTTTTTGATTTTCTCGGCACGTAATTCGTCAATGATGGCCGTTTTGCCATTTTCCAGTTCGTATTCTCCGACCAGACACTTTGTCAGGTTGTTGCCGCCGTTAGGAATTTCCCGGGAAAACAGGATGCGTCCATCAGAGACAAAATAAATACGGGTACGCTCTGCCCCCATATCCGCATAACTGGTAATGATTCCAGGTTTTTGGGGGTTGACCGCATGGTCGTAGTCCCACAATGCAAGAGGGACAACCGTAATCCCTTTGGGTCGCAGTCCGGCCGACTTGGCGATGGAGACTGTAAAGTCAAGCACATCGGCCCGAACGATAACGCTCAACAGGTCGAGAAGCTTTGCTCCATCTTTTTCGGTTTCGCCCATGACATAGTTGTCGACAACGGCCTTGTCCAGGTCAAACAACACTTCTTCCCTGGCGTTCCATTTTGCGGCAGGGACCAGTTCTTCCGCAGGCATTTTAGGAAGCAGGGCGTTCCGGATGATGACATTATGCCCGGTGACCGAAAGGTAAACCGCCGAACCTTTAATTTTGGCATCGGCGAACATATTTTTTATCAGGTCACCCAATGCGCCAGCCCGATCTTTCTGCTGAAGGAGTGCCGGGGGAATTTCCCGGATGGCGAATTTAGTGATCTGGAACCCTTTGTCACTGTGAACAAGTTCCACAACCTTGATGGCGTGGAAACCAATATCCAGGCCAATGCTTTTTTCTGATTTGGACACACTCAATGTCGGGCTTTTAAGTTCCATCGTGTTTTTTTTGTTCAATTGCAGGATAACCGAAAAATTATCTCATAAACCGGGGACATCTTCCAAGAGGTTTTATTTTGGAACTCATTGAATTTTCAGGGGAAATCGAATTCTGGCCGGTTGGGGTTTCTGGCTCAGCCACCCTCGGGCGAGGGAAGCAATGAGCAATAGCTTGTTCAGCCGAGAGCACGTTTGCCCGCAAGATAAAGATATTGCGAATACCCCGCGGAGGTTCTCCGCGATGCGGTTTTGTCGGCCCTGCCTCCGAAATCATTCGGACCAGATGGGAGCCGCCGAGCCAGAGACGCACTGGGCATAGCCAGGCGTATTGGTTCCGGCATCTTCATTGCCAGTATAAATAACTGTCGCGTTGTTTTTAAGCGATACTTCATTGCCGAAGAGGGCACCTTGAACCTCTGCGTTATTTTTGAGCAAAATGGTTCCGTCTGAGCTGAGCGATCCTACCAGCAGTGAGGAATTTTTAATAGTTGCATTACCTTCTACCCAGGCTGAAGCATTGGCCGCTTCACCTTGCGAGTTGTTTATTCTTGACGAGTTCTTCATGGATAACTCACCTGCAACATTCAGCGTGAGCGTTCCGTTGACCCTTATTTCACCATTGTTTTGAAAATCTGCCTTATTGTATATGGTGATGGTGGTGTCTTTGGTGCCGTCCAAGGGGTCCGCCGCATCATTATTCAGTCTCAGCGCGGCATTGTTTTTTATCTTAAAATTATTCCCTATCAAAATATTGATATGGTCGGCTTCGTTGGTTTTAACCACTTGATCGTCTTCAAGTTCAAAGTTGCAAAACTGGGTGAAAGACGGATCGAGAATTCGGTTTGGTGCAGGTGCATGCGTATTGTATACAAAATCGGGACAAGTGGGACCCCCACAATTGCTGGAACAATCTGACGTGTCTGCGGGTATATCCACAATACCCGGGGGATCGGTCGGGCATTCACCGGTCACAGGCGGGTCAGGCAAGGGGGGGTCAATGAATGAGTTGTTTTTGGTTGAGGTGGCAACACAGGATGTGATGGCATTTTCACCCAGAACGCAGACTTTTGAGATAAAGCGTGATAAAGACCGCTGTGCTCCCCGGAATGTCCCGGTGGACGTGACATAAATACTACCCTCATTGTTGTTGACATGACCGGGAAAACTGATGGCAAAATTGCCGTCTCCCCCAAAATCCTTATTGAAATTGTTGGCGGAAGTTATGGTGGTCCAATCGGTATTGCCTTGTAAAATGGCGGGGCAACCCCAGCTAACGTCTTCTGCTACCAGGCATTTATGGGTATAACGCAGTCCGGCCTCAGCGATCATCAAGGCGTTGGTGGAAGTGTAAGTCATGGCAGATCCGGATTGTTTCTGCCGGGTCTCGGCAATAAAATTGAAGGCGATAGAGCCGAGGATAATAATCGCCAGAATGATGGAGACCAATGCGGCAACACCCCGTTCATTGTTGAGGGGGGAAAGAATTTTATTTGAAAATATTTTTTTCATGCTGTAGTCGACCTCGGTCTTACCCCGGACTCCAGGGTGAAATTTTCTCCGTCAGGTCCCTGCAGGGTCATGGCAAACACATAAAAATTGCTACCGGCGGCTGGAAACTCGTCTGCTGTAAAATTCGTTACTTGTGTTGCCAGAGTGGTGGTGGTTGCTCCGCTGGTTCGGGTCAAGGCTTTACTCGTGTTATCCCATGCATAGACGATGCTTGTTGCGTTTGTATCCACCGTGTAACCGGTGAATTTGTCAAAGGTAATGGAAACTGCCGTTGGAGAGGAACTGATATTAATATCACTATTTTCTTCCGAGGCCACCCGCACTTCGCGAATGATATATTCCAGAGCCAGTTTGGCATCGTCCACCAACCCTTTTTGTGCGGTGGTCAGTTGGGCGGACTGGGTGATGCCAGTGATAAACTGAGTGGAAAAAATGCCGATGACACCCAGCAGGACGATAGCGGCAACCATCTCAATCAGTGTGAACCCACACGGATTCTTGAGAGGGCGATTCCACAGGTTAAATTGAATTCTGCCTTTGTTCATCGACTTTAACTGTCTAACGCGAATAAAGAATTGAAAACCAGGGGTGACATTGCCCCATCGGTACGGCTTACTGTGAGCGTAACTTTTCTGGCAAAGGTTGATGTTGTGGAAGTATCCGGGTCCGTTGCGTTTACTTGCTCCGACACGCAATCCAGGGAGTAATCTCCATCGGTGCTGGTGGCCGCTGTGCCCTCCGGGCAGGTGGCGGTGATGGTGTCGCGAAATTTGCTGGCCAACTCTTCCATTTTCTTTTGACCAATGAATGAGCCCTGAATCACATATTCCGGGTTTTTGGTGTCCCCCAGTCCAGAAAACGGGATCATGATAGCCGGTACGGTAATGCCAATGACAACGATAGCAACGAGAATTTCTATAATCGTAAACCCGGTCTGGCTTCTCTTCAGAGAGTGCTTTGCATAACCCCCCTGACCCCCCTTGACAGGGGGGATTATTTTAGAACCTCCCCCTTGATAAGGGGACCTTTGTGTATTGAGAAAAAGCGAGATCCTTCTTCGCCAAGGCTCATCAGGATGACAATACGATGGTTTCTGCATGTCATTCTGAGAGTC
>PCTK01000103.1 GCA_002786505.1 Nitrospinae bacterium CG22_combo_CG10-13_8_21_14_all_47_10
CGAAGCAATCCAGAAACCTGGATCGCCGCGCTCCTTACAGTCGCTCGCGACGACGAATAGGTAGTTTTAAACATTCAAATGAAAATGACAAGTTATGCAACGCCCACTATTGTCAATATTACAAAATGCTCATGTCGGCCAAAAATCCCAGGCCCGGATTTCAACTTGGGGACAAAAGCAAGTTTCGCAACAGCTTATTCGCCATAACAAAAGTTTTTAATGCAACAAGTGCAAAGGTACTATAAGCTGTAATTCAGACGGGAAAATGAATCGGAAACCTGAACTTTCAAACTTCTCCCCCTATGAAAAATATCAGACTTTTAATCGTAGACGATGACGAAGACTACATGGTTCTTTTAAGGGGCATTTTAAAAGATTCTGATTTGCCTTTTGAAATCGATGAGGTGAATTCATCTAAATCGGCTTTGGCCAAATTGGGGGAGAACTCCTATGACTGCGTTATCATAGACTACCTTATCCCCGGTGTGTCCGGTCTTGAGGTGATGAAAAAAGCCAGAAGCCTGGGAATAAAGACTCCCTTTATTCTATTCACCGCCTTTGGAGACCCGGAGCTGGCAGAGGAACTGATTAAACAGGGAGCAGGGGAATTTATTTCGAAAGATGAATTGAACAGGGATATCCTTCAATACAAAATAAATGCCGTGGTCTCCGAAGAATTACCGGATGAGATTCAATTGGAAGATGCGCCGATAGCAAAACAAACCATTGGGGAGTTGATGGTTTCCCCTCCCCAGTCTATTGATTCTGCGAAAACCATAGATGAGGTGATTGAACAACTGAATTCTTATGGAGTGGGTTCTCTGTTGGTGAAAAAAGATGGCAACTATGCGGGAATTGTCACAAAGAGTGATTTAATCCGCAGGGCCATCAGTCAGAAACTGCCAAAGAATTCCACTGAAGTTTCAGCAGTCATGACGACCTCCATCCTGGCCCTGGCAAGCGAAACCTCCGCTAAAGAAGCCTATGAGTTCATGAAAAATAAACACATCCGGCATCTGGCTGTCACAAAAGACAACTCCATAGTGGGGGTTGTTTCGGTCAAGTCTCTGACAAAAAACAATTCCTGACACATAGAGGCTTTCCTGCCCCGGCCCTTAATTTTGTGCCTATATAATGAGCTCCTCGGTATCGTGCCCGTTATTAGAGGATTTCCAGCACCTTTTCCGGCGGACGGCCAATAGCCGCCTTGCCATTGGCAAGAACGATGGGGCGTTCAATTAGAATTGGATGCTCGACCATGCAACAAACCAACTCGGCATCCGTCAAGGACGGGTTGTCAAGCCCACACTCCGCATAAACGTCTTCTTTCTTACGCATCAGGTCGCGTGGCGCAAACCCCAGCAGGGCAATAATCTCCCTCAACTCGTCTGCGGTCGGCGGGGATTTTATATATTCAATAACCTCTGGAGTGATGCCCCGCCCTTCCAACAATTCCAGAGTCTGACGTGATTTGGAACATTGCGGATTGTGATAAATGGTTACAGACATAATCAATAGATACCTTTATTTTAATGTATGATTTTAACTGTCCTGGGCAGAGAAGGGAATATTAAAGATAAATATTAAAGATAAATCCCGATTCTATAAGTAAAGCCTGTTAAAATTCACACTAACAATGATGAAACGCCAGACTCTTAATTTTGTAGTTGATGCTCTCGCTTTAGCCGGGTTTGTTTTCCTCATGGCCACCGGGCTTTTTCTGCGCTACATACTCCCACCCGGAAGTAATAAGAGCCTGAGTGTTTGGGGGCTCACCCGGCACGAATGGGGAGACATTCACTTTTTTATTGCCGTTTTTATTATAGCCGTTCTGTCGCTCCACCTCGTTCTGCATTGGCGGTGGATTGTATGTGCCATTCAAAGCAAACCCAAAGAGGGCTCCGGTGCCCGGGTCGCATTGGGTGTTGCGGGGCTGGTAACCCTTTTACTCATTGCCGCCGCACCATTTTTAAGTCCAACAGAAAAATCCGTAAGCGACGGAAAACGTCAGAACCAACAGCAGTCGCATTCGAAAAGCAGGCAGGAAAAATCCATAGAAATTAAAAATATTAGTGGCTCTATGACTCTTGCAGAACTCGAACAATTGACGGATATCCCGATCAATTACATTTTGGAAGAACTAGGAATTCCCGGTGAAGTTTCCCCGGATCAAAAACTGGGGTTCTTGCGGAAAAAATATGATTTTGAAATGGAAACGGTGCGGAAAATAATCAGTAGTTATCTGGATGATGCTGTCGGTGACGGCGGTGGCCGTGAAGTAATTCCGTAGCTGTTATATTCTTTTCCTTAATTTTCATGACTGCGAAGGGCAACCTGATAATTCACTGTTGCTCGAACTATTAAACCAATCTGTCTCTTGCTTGCAATCTCTGCCCTGTTCAAAACTATTTGAAAACTTAAACGACAGAATAATTTACAAAGGAGATGTGTTAATGAAATTACTTAACAAAACTATTTATTTACCAACAATTGTCATTGTTTCTATTTTTTTCTTAATGGGAAATCCTGCCTTGGCAGAAAATTGTGTTCAAGAAAGAAAAACTCCTCAAGCCCCCCAGGACATTTATAAACAAGCTAACCCCAAGGGCACCCCTGAGGACATTGCGGCTGGTGAACAACTTTACGCAAAGGGGGCAAAACCATTGGCCTGTGTCCAGTGTCATGGAGTTACCGGCAAAGGTGATGGGAAAATGGCGATGGGCATGAAACCTAAACCAAGAGATTTTTCATGTCAGGCTATGATGAAGGATATTCCAGATGGTCAACTTTTTTGGGTGATCAAAAACGGGTCAAAGGGAACCGGAATGATGGGATTTAAAACCCTTAGTGACGACCGGATATGGCAGGTTGTGTCTTACATAAGGAAATTCTCGAACTAGCGGTTAGCCACCGGAAAACAATATGGCGGTGACGCTTATGTGACAACCAAAAATGAAAGTACCCTTGGCACCCCTTCGAGACATGAGGCGGATTCCGAAGATTTTACAGCCCCAACGGCGAGTCGGTTGTTTGACCTGAATTGACTTTACCTGTAGGTGAGAGCCATAATAATAAATAAACAACACTGTTAATCGAAACAAATTCACGGAGGCTGGAATTTGAAATGAGCTGGATGAAATGGCTACCTTGGCGTTTTATCCTGCGTCATGCCGCGCGTAGCCAGGGTTTTCTGGACCCAGTGGCATTGATGGCCCGGCTGGAGAGTTTCACCCAACCCTCAGAAGTGGGAGAACCTCTCGAACTACTGCGTGCGGGCGTGATTTTTCACGCCCGAGGGCTGATCAACAGTCGAGTCATCCAGCACAATCTCGACTGGGTCTGGCCTTACTGGATCGAACGTCAATTCAACCCCAAAGACAATTCCTTTATTCCCCGCGCCTTTTCCGTTTCTCATATCAATCTCAGTCACCGCAACTGGACTGCCATCGGTTATCCGGATTGCCATGAACTCCCCATTGTTGACCCTCGAGGTCTGGTGACTCCCTTTCTGGACGGCTGGTCACTGGACGGATGGATTTTAACTGAGGACGGACGTTGGCTGTTGCCATCCCGGGCGGTAGAGTGCGATCAAAAACAAATTTTAAAACCGGATTTAAACCTCACCACCGAGACCCGGCTTAACGACCTGACCCTCATCAGTAACTCCACCGTAATACTGGAGTCGGGAATCCCTGTTTACAAGTTGACCCTTAAAGCGCAGGCCAACGTCCGTGGCTGGCTCGTTCTGGCACTGCGCCCACAAAATCCGGAAGGGGTAAGCTTCATCCATGAAGTCCGCCTTTCAAAGGCCCGCAATGCCTGGACCATCGACAACATGCATCGAGTTGAGTTTAGCATTCCCGCTGAACGCCACCATGTTTCTGATTATCGCAATGGTGATGTATTCATTCATCTTCAGGACCAGGAGGACCAAACTCATGCTACTTGTGATGTGGGAATGGTGACGGCGGCCGCACTCTTTCCGATCCATGCGGGTCAAGAGTCACAAGTCACCGCAAGCATTTCTTTAGCGGATGCGACATCCACAGCCCCCCTCAGGCCTAACGCCTGGGGCAGACTGCATGATGAACAGTGCAAGCTTGTGTGTCCCGATCAACGCTATCAATTTCTCTATTCTGCGGCAGTTGCGTCCCTCATCCTTCATTCTCCTGATGATGTCTATCCCGGCCCCTATACTTACAAACGGTTTTGGTTTCGGGATGCCGCTTTCATCATTCATGCTTTGCTGTGTATGGGCTTTTTGGATCGCGCCGAACGTGCGCTGGCACGTTTCCCTGAGCGGCAAACAAGACTTGGCTATTTCTGTTCGCAAAAAGGTGAATGGGATTCCAACGGCCAGGTCTTGTGGATTATTGACCGTTTTCACGCCCTGACCAACCGCCCCCTGTCCGTTAATTGGCACGGCCCCATTATGCGAGGTGCCCGATGGATTATGCGCAAGCGACTCGACAATGATCCGGTTACCCCTCACGCAGGTTTGTTGCCGCCCGGATTCAGCGCCGAACACCTCGGTCCCAACGATTATTATTACTGGGACGACTTCTGGGGAATTGCCGGCCTGCGTTCAGCACACAATCTGCTAAGAAATGTGGATTTGCAAGCCGCCACGACTTTTTCAAAGGCCGCGGACGATTTCACTGCGGCTGTGGACCGTAGCCTGACTACATGCGAAAAAAGGTTGCAACGCCCGGCCATGCCCGCCTCCCCCTACCGTCGGCTTGATGCGGGGGCCATTGGTTCGCTCGTCGCGGGTTATCCGCTACAAATCTTCGAACCGAACCATCCACGCTTGCGGGATAGTATTGAATTTTTGCTCAACTTCTGCTTTATCAAGGGGGCATTTTTTCAAGACATGATCCATTCCGGTCTCAATGCTTACCTGACCCTGCATGCCGCCCAGGTTTTACTGCGAGCGGGCGATTCGCGTCACCTTGAATTAGTCGATACCGTCGCCCGACTGGCAACCAGCACTGGACAATGGCCCGAGGCTATCCACCCCGGAACCGGAGGCGGTTGCATGGGGGACGGCCATCACGTTTGGGCTTCAGCCGAGTGGTTGATGATGATCCGTAATTGGTTCGTGCGTGAAGAAGGGGAAAAACTCATTTTTTGCGGGGGAATCCCGAAACGCTGGTTCAACAAGGGCAATCTCATTTCCTTCGGCCCCGCACCAACGGCCTTCGGTTTCGTAACGATCACTCTCACACCTGAATCTGAAAATGAGGTTCAGTTGACTTGGGAGGGAGTTTGGCACCAGGCGGCGCCCGAGATAGAAGTGCGGTTGCCGGGTTTTGATCCGGTCCGCCCTGCACAAAATACCAACTCTGCCACCCTTGCAAAAAAAGGGGACAATCTATGAATATTGTCTTAATCACCAATACCTTCACACCGCATGTCGGCGGCGTAGCACGCTCGGTAGAAAGGTTCGCGGAAGAATACCGTAAAAAAGGGCACCAAGTGCTGGTGGTTGCGCCGCAATTCCCCAAAGCTCCACAAAAAGAAGTCGATGTGGTGCGTATTCCCGCTATCCAGAATTTCAACACCAGTGATTTTTCGGTGGCACTCCCGCTCTCGGCAAACCTTTCTGAAACCCTTGACTCCTTTCAACCGGATATCGTCCATTCTCAGCACCCCTTTCTACTCGGCATGACTGCTGTGCGGATCGTTCGTTGCCGCAGGCTTCCTTTGGTCTTTACCCATCATACCTTGTACGAACAATACACCCATTACGTACCCGGCGATTCCCCGGCACTCAAACGCTTCGTCATCGAACTCGCCACTCGCTACGCGAATCTTTGCGATCAGGTCTTTGCCCCCAGTGATAGTATCCGGGACCTGATACGCAAACGTGGAGTTGAGTCTCCTGTCGCCGTGATTCCAACCGGTGTTAAAGTAGAAGATTTTGTAAACGGTGATGGCCTTGCTTTTCGCCTGCAACAGGGCATTCCCAAAAACGCCGTCATTATCGGCCATGTGGGTCGGTTAGCGCCGGAGAAAAATCTTGAGTTCCTGGCCAAATCCACCGCCGCTTATCTCAATAGCAACAGCCAGGCTTATTTTCTTGTGGTCGGTTGCGGCCCATCTGAAAAGGCCATTCGGCAGGTCTTTGCCAAAAATAAACTCGAAGAGCGTTTACACTTTTGCGGGATTCTGGAACCGGTGCAACTAGCCAATGCTTTGGCGGCTATGGATTTATTTGCCTTTGCTTCCAAAAGCGAAACACAGGGAATGGTGCTTACCGAAGCCATGGCGGCTGGCCTGCCCGTAGTTGCTATAGATGCTCCTGGGGTGAGAGAGGTCGTCAAAGACAAGGTAAACGGACGCCTGATTTCTGAAGAAACTGTTGCCGCGTTCAGTTCGGCTTTGCAGTGGGTCATTTCACGGTCGCCGGATCAAATACGCGACCTCAAACAAGCGGCCCGGAAAACGGCTGACAACTTTTCCCTGTCACAAACCGCGGATCAAGCACTGGCGGTTTACCAATCCCTCAAGGCGAAATCAGTCCATCAAACAATAGAAGGAGAAAAAGGTTGGCAACAGATCATTGCCCTTATTAAAGCTGAATGGGACATTATAAAAAGCGTGGCCCAGGCAGGGGAAGAGGCATTGCATGAGAACTTATTCTTTGAAGATGACGAACACTGAATCCCCAAATTTGCCAGACAGAAACGAGTGCGCTGA
>PCTK01000226.1 GCA_002786505.1 Nitrospinae bacterium CG22_combo_CG10-13_8_21_14_all_47_10
TCACGCCTGGTGGAATTACTCATTGCTCTTTCCGGCCTATTGAGTTACAATATTTGTAACTGCAAATTTTGCAACTTCAAAACCTGCATGGTTGTCAGTGGCAACATCAATAAGCTGGAGTCCAAAATGCCAAACGTAACAATCACACGCCAGAAATTTCTCGAAGACCCTCAGGGCCGAACATTTTCCGATGTTGTGAATGATCCCGACCAGTCTTTCGACGCGGTTCTTGCTTTCTTTAATGATGACAGCAAACAACGCCGGATGGAGGAGTCTGAGATTCATCATGACAGACCCCCTTTAGCGGGTGTCGTCCGGGAACTTGAATCCCATCCAACCATCGACCTGACTCTGGCAGAAACACACACTCAGAGGAGCTTGCGATTACGGCAGGCCATTGGCACTATCGCACGCATGATTATGGAGGCCCGAGGTTGGCAGAAAACAGGTCGTAAAGGATCACTGGGTGTCCGGGCCGAAAAAAATCCATCAAACCCCACCCACAACTCGGGTGGGCTGGCATTCTGGTTCATCCGTGCCGAGCGCTACGTACGTCCCGAGGGCATGCCTTTCCAATCAGTGCGAGAGCGTTGCCAGAAACTTGAGTCCGCAGTGCTACAACCATCGCGAAAGGAAGATTAATGTTAATTCAGCAAAGAACGATGAACTTGACCAAAAATCGAACATTGATTGTCGAACAGAAGTGGAAAGCCGAAAAGAAACACAGTGCTAGCCAGAAAAAAACGGCTCTGGTTTACTGCGACAATCAATTTGGCCTGGTAGATGGGAAAACCGCCGCGGCGCTAGTTCGGCACTCAGAGATCTACACCATTGTTGGGATTATTGACAGCTCGTTAGCAGGCAAGGATGCAGGGGAAGAGTTAGGTGAGGAAAAGAGCGGCATCCCCATTTTCTCGAATTTAGAGGATGCTTTGAACCAACTTCCAAAGGTTCCAGATTGCTATGTTTATGGGAAAGCTCCATTAGACACTTATATATGCAATAAGGAAAGAGCCCTGATCCTGGAAGCTATGGAAAAAGGCATGGACATCATTAACGGTCTGCATCAGTTTTTCTCTGAGGATCAAGAGTTTGCCGATATGGCCGCCCTGAACAGCATCAAAATTAAAGACATTAGAAAACCTCCACAATTAAAAGACCTGCATATCTTTACAGGTCGAATATCCGAAGTGACGGCCCCTGTAATCGCCGTATTAGGTACCGATTGTGCCTGTGGAAAAATGACCACCGCAGTGGAACTCAATAAAACCCTGAACAGTCTCGGCGTTAAATCAGTACTCGTAGCAACAGGTCAAACCAGCCTGATGCAGGGAGCCATGTATGGCATATCAACCGATGCTCTTGTTTCCCAGTTTGTAGTCGGTGAAGTAGAACACTCTGTCATTCAAGTATTTGAAAACGAAAATCCCGACATCATTTTAGTTGAGGGTCAGAGTTCCGTCAGCCATCCCGCCTTTATGAGTTCTCTCGGAATTCTGAAAGGAAGCATGCCCAATGGCATTATCCTTCAGCATCCGCCTGCCAGGAAGTCCCGCTGTGATTTTCCTGGTTTGTCAATGCCAACCGTTGCAAGTGAAATCGAATTGATTGAAACGATTTCTCAAGCAAAAGTGATGGCTATCACATTAAGCCATGAAGACATGACAGAGGAAGAAATACTGGAAACCATAGTGGATTATGAAAGACGGCTTCAGCTACCAACATCAGATGTGTTGAGTCATGGGTGTCAAAAACTTGTTCAAGCATTAAGCGGTCACTTCCCAAAGCTGGACAAAAAAATCAAACGGGAGAATTTTAAATTTTTCTCGGACAAACCACCACACAGGCGTAACCCTCTGGAAGGAATAAATGCAATCTTTCATGCCGAGAATAGAAATTGCCTTGTCCAAAATACAGGATAATACCCGGATGCTATCCGAACTTTATGGGCAAAAAGGTATTTCCTTAATGGGGGTTACTAAGGCGGTGCTAGGCGAACCCTCTGTTGCCGAAGCAATGATTCAAGGCGGAGTCAAATTTATTGCCGACTCTCGCATTGAAAACATTCAAAAAATGAAGAATGCCGGGATATCCACTCAGTTTGTTCTTCTGCGCACTCCCTTAAGTCAGGCAGAATCCATTGTTGAAAATGTAGATATTAGTTTAAACACTGAGATCGAGACTCTTAAAAAACTGTCCCACTACGCAAAAGCACATAACAAAATTCACCAGGTAATTATCATGGTTGAGTTGGGTGATCTGCGCGAAGGAATACTTCTTTGTGACCTATCTCAATTTATAAGACAAACTCGTTCTCTACCTCATATAAAGATCATTGGCATTGGCTGTAATTTGGCCTGTTATGGCGGAATCAAGCCTGACGATAAAAATATGCAGGAGCTATCCGAACTGGTTAATTTACTAGAAAAAGAATTCCAGATTGAGTTGAAAATAATTTCGGGTGGAAATTCAGCGAACTATGAGTGGTATAAATCTTCTCAAGATGTTGGCCGGATTAACAATCTTCGCCTGGGGGAATCAATTCTTTTAGGTTGCGAAACCGTGAGCCGAAAAGCAATTCCAGGCTTACACACACGCGCATTTCAACTCATTGCAGAAGTTATTGAGTCTAAGGAAAAGCCGTCTCTCCCATCTGGAGAAATCGGTCAGGATGCTTTTGGGAATACCCCTGATTTCCAGGATAGAGGAATTCACCAGAGAGTGATTATTGCTCTGGGAAGACAAGACATCCAGGCATCCAGCTTAAAACTTCGTAACAAGCTGGAAATACTGGGATCCAGTAGCGATCATATTATTCTCGACAGCAGGAATCAGAATTTGCAGGTGGGCGATGAAGTAAAGTTTGACCTGGATTACGCCGGTCTTCTCGCCGCCATGACCTCTCCTTTTATCAGGAAGGAGTTTACAAATTCAATGGTCACGCAGTAGCCTGAAGCTTTAGCAACAACAATATCATCATGGGAGAAGACCAAAATGGACCCGAAGGACGAAATCCAGAAACTCATTCAGGTAGAGCTGGAAAATTGGCAGGACTACGACAAAAAAAATGAGGATTTCCGTGTCAGCCAGGTAGCTCGCTTCCAACCCCTTCGAACCCTCCTTAATAAACTCGTCGCCTCAATCGAACCGGAATATATCAACACGAATATTTTAGAAGCACATGCGATGGTTGAGGTTAAAAATGGGGACGAAAACGTGAGCAGGATGAGCTGGGAAATCGAACCCAACTTTAAAGTGTTGGGGGAAGAAGAAGAATACTGGAGCCCTAATTTGTGGCAAAAAAAAGTAAACCTGAAAGAAGCCCCGGGATTTAAAGTCGAAGAGACGCGAGGAAAAAGTGGTGGACGGACCTTGGAGTTTGAGACCGAACAGGACGTAATCCATTGCCTTGTTCAGGAAATCGCCAAAAGAGTCGCTTTTTATCGGTACGAAAAAAAACGTTTAAGTTAGTATGGTTGCGCTGTTCAAATCATACCCACCTATTGACAAGTTCCATTCATTTCCAGGCCACATCAGGAAATAGGTGGGTCAAAGAGGAGTAATTTATGCATGAAGTTAAGGTATACGACCGTTCCGGAAAATTGAAAAAAGTGATCTCGGTAAAAGCATTGAACATCCGGTCAACAAAACAATTGGAAACACCTTCTATTTTCAGGAACAACAAAAGAGCCGGAAGACCTTGGGCGAAGTCGCCTAAAATCCAGACTAACAATGAAGCTTAAAGAACCTAAAAAAGCGTATAACGGCGAAACGGTGACCCATATCTTTCTGGAATCAATAATGGAATAACCAAGTGTACCATCGCGGGGAGGTGTCCTTCTGAAGGGCATCCAGATGGAGTCCAATACCCTTTAAATATAGATGGAGAAAACTATGACTGCCAATAACTACACAAAAGTCTTAATGACCATTTTTACAATTGCTTTATTGATGAACGGACTGAACCCATGGCTGAATCCTCCAGAAGTGGGCGCAAAAGAAAGTTCTGTGACCTCTGGGGACAATGATGACACCCATTGCATTTCGGCCAGTAAAAATTCCATCAAAAGTCTGGAAGCCGTAAATAATCTGGAAAGATTGCTGGGGTACATCGAATCCTCGGTCAGTGAAGTCAAGCTAACCGTAAAAGGGATTGACCGGAAAATAAATGAAACGTCTGCCTTTGATTCAGCAGGCAGGAGGTAAGATGGAGGTTCAAACTTTTTATATCCTGGTCATTTCGATGATTCTTAATTTTGTCGTATTGGGAATTTCCTTGAACCGGCCAGATTCCTTTTTCCCTGTAAGCCTTTCAGCGATTTCAATTTCCCTGCAGGGATACACATTGCGGTTGATCGCCATCAGCTCCATCGGCTGAATTTTCGTATTCACCATCAGCCTGAAGTAAACCGGCTGATGAATTAAGGGGTGCATTTATTCCCCACTTCTAAACCTTGATAGAGAGGCATTAAAAATAATGAAAGAGACTTTACAAGAATTAATGGATAGCTTTACAAAATTAGCAGAAGAGGCTGATGGTCGCAAAAAACTTGCATCCAAAAAAAATGAGAACTATAAATTAGAATTTGCGGATGGAGAAAAACATGCAAACGAAGATGCCGCAAAAAGAATAAAAGCAATCCTGGCTAAAATTTAAAACTCCTCCCATCAGCCTTGGAGCGGTAACTGGGCAAAAGCATTTTTAGCCGTCTATACCCTCTCGTTGCAATTTGCCTTCGGCCGCTTGCCGAGGCGTGGTATTCTAAAGCGGGATGGCAGAGAAACTGAAACTTCTATTTTTATGTACCGGCAACTCGTGCAGAAGCCAGATGGCCGAGGGCTGGGCGCGGCATTTGAAGAGCGATTCCATTCAGGCATTTTCTGCGGGACTCGAAGCGCATGGGCTCAACCCCAACGCGGTTCAGGTCATGAAAGAAGCCGGAGTGGACATCACTGGACAGAAATCCCGGAAAGTGGAGGAAGTGGAAACCATTCCTTTCGATTTCGTGATAACCGTGTGCGGGCACGCCGATGAAAACTGTCCGGTTTTCAACTGCGCCACCAGAGTCGTGCATTTCGGGTTCGATGACCCGCCAAAACTTGCCAAAAATGCAAAGACAACAGAGGAAGCCCTGAATCATTATCGTAGAGTGCGGGATGAAATTCGCACTTTTGTTGAAACCCTGCCAGAGGCTTTGTTACAAGCATGAAATGGTTCACGTTGAAAATCATCTTCCTTTCCCTTCTCGCCCTGTTTGTAAAATATTCCATCGGCGAAAGTGCTGAGCATAAAGTAACCGCTACCCAGAAGGTCATGGCCCCGTTCCCCCCGGTCACGACCACGCGTGTCACTATAGTTGGCGATACCGGAATCGGAGAACGGGCCTATCCGCCAGGGTTTTCCGCCGTACAAAAAGCCATGCGCGATACAACTCCAGACGTGTTACTGCACCTTGGCGATTTCGTTTACCAGCCGGAACCGTTTCCAGACTCATGCCCGGACCGATATATAGAGGAAATCAAAAAAACTTTGGTTGCCCCCTATCCCCTGCGCCTTTTTGTTGCGGGCGACAATGATCTTCCCGCCAATAAAGACAAACCTAAAGCTTCCGGCTGTTGGAATAAAATTGATCCGCTTGATTCCGGTTTCGACAATCCACGTGGTCCGCGGCCACGGGCTTTTGAAGGCACCCGTGTGGTGGGCAACGCATTGATAGGGATCATCAATCATCATCCCTGGCAAGACCCGACCGAGTGGCTGAAACCGCGCATTGCAGAAGCGAGAGAAAAAGGGCTCTGGGTTATTATTGCTATCCACGAGCCAGCAATCACCACGGCCTGGTATCTGGACAAACAGGACACCGTTCTCAAGCAATTAAATGCCTTGAAGCCTGATCTGGTGTTCGCAGGCAACCAGCATTCCTACGAACGGTTCCACCCTATGAGCCTGGCTGAGGATGGCGCATTTCGGGTGATCAAATCAGAATCCGGAAAATACCAAAGCAGTGACGGAGCAATGCACATTGTTTCAGGCGGCGGCGGGGCGACTCTCAAACCTTTTGCCGATTTACAGGGAAATGCAGAACACACTGCGCCAAAAAATGTGTTTGACGCGCTGGCAAAACGGGCACTGATGAATCATTTTATTACGCTGGATATTTCGCGGGACCTTTTGAAAGGAACTGTATGGCGGGTATGCGTGAAAGATAATCCGGATGACAATTTGGACCCCCGGTGGAAACCGGGAAAAGAATTCTGGAATACTATCGCCCTGGAATGCGATGGCCAGCCGGAAGGCGTGACCGTTTTTGAAAAGTTTGAAATTAAAGGTAAGACCCGAAAACCCTATTCGCTGACCCCCGAACCCCCACCATTATAACCACCCGCGTTGCTGGGTAGGTGTCCCCCTAATTCGTTGACAGGAATCG
>PCTK01000102.1 GCA_002786505.1 Nitrospinae bacterium CG22_combo_CG10-13_8_21_14_all_47_10
TTTCTGGCCCAGTACCCCAACGATGTTGACGCTTTGTATTTTTACGCGCAGGTTTTAATCGAAGCCGACCAGTTATTAAAAGCCAGGGAAAAGGCCAACAAAATTCTTGAAATTGATCCCACCCGCCCGGAGGCAAATACAGTATTGGGTGAAGTCCATTACATGCGTAAAGAGTTTTCGGAGGCATTAAAATTGTCCCGCGAAGCCTTGAAAGTAAATCCCCAACTACAAGTTCCCTACCGCGTTATTGGTGAAATTTATCTAAGACAGGGAAATGTTAAAGAGAGCATCAAAGTGCTTTCAGAAGCCCAACGCCTCAAACCTGATGATGTGGAAACGCTGAAAAAATTGTCAGCGGCCTATATCAAGGATAAAAATTATAAGGAAGCAAAAAACTATCTGGACCAGGCCCTGCAACTCGACGACAGGGTGCCCGGCATTCATTACAATCTGGCAGTGGTTTATGCCAACCAGGATAACGGGGCAAAAGCCATGGAACACGTTGACCTCGCCCTGAAGTATTATAAAGGACTAGGTACCATTTTCTGGGTGGGCAAAGCCCGTGATATGAGGAGACTGATCATGAAAAAATACAAGATCAAAGAATAACTGCTGGCGAGAGAAGCCCCATCGCGAAAAGCGCCCGTTCTTTTCAGGAAAGACAACCGTCTTAAAACTTTTTCAACCCCTTTGAAACATCCCCACGACAGCAAGCACTGCCATAAAAAATCCAAACAGGGTATAAGCATAGAGACCGCTGTTGGTGTTACCTAATAAATCAATAAAATAGGTTCTATTGAAAACAAATCCCCAGAAAAATACGAAAGCATACGATATCATCAGGCCCAGCTTATGCCTGCCAAACAGCAGACAGAGTGTCATAAGCAAGGTAAATAGAATAACCTGGCTCAACGGAACCGACAGGGCCTTATCCGAAAGAAAGGAACTGAGGGGGTCCTGAAAATCCATAGGCATACAAATCACTCCTCTTTTAATTTTGATCCAGCCGTTAAAACCGTATTGGCGCTTATATTCAAATTCTACAGTGCAACCAAAATCCCTGCCGATTTATAAACCCGCATATTGCATGAGTAATCCCATGTTCGGACTGAAAGTATTATTAATCCACCCTCACCTCAATCCTCTCCCTTCAAGGGAGAGGAAGCAAAAAGTCCCTTCTCCCCTGGAGGGAGAAGGTTAGGATGAGGGGGATTATTATGGATGAAGCCCTTACCTTAACTAATTTACTCATGCAACATGCGGGTTAAGAAAGTAAAGCAGGCAACTTTTCAGCCTTCCACGTCAGGCAACCTATAGTGCGAGGCTTTGATCAATGAGGTCTGGTAAATAAAACCCCCTGCCGGTTTATTGAGTTCTCCTTCAAAAAAAATAAACGCAAAAATTTCCTCGGCCTGTTCAGCAGAAACGATCACCGTCAAAATATCCTGTTCTGTCCATGCCCCATAATCTTTAACGCTCTCAACCGTCCGCAATCCCCTCCCGGTATGCACATTGGTGGAATCAATATTTTTTTCATTGTGCAACATTTCTACAAGGCGAATGCCCGCCCCCTTAGGCAGAAAACAGGTAATGCATTTAATATTTCTATCAACATCGTTTTCCATAAAATTCAAATAAATTTATGATTTTTTACTGGTTTTTTTATTTTCATCTGCCATGAATTTTTCCAGAACATCCGGCGGAATGTAAGTTGCCGCCTTATCAAGTGGAGTGATAAACATGATCCCCATTCCCGGTGTATCAAGATTTCCCGCCAGATACATCCGTTCAAAGACACGTTCTACCTGTTCATTCGATACGACAATATCAATCACTTCCTTTTCCACTTCCACCGCGACACCCAGGACACCGAGCCGCTCTCTCACCCCCATACCTCGCGCAAAATGGACCGTGGCCCCTTGGGCTCCCGCCTCTCGGGCCGCCTCAATGATGGTGTCGGCTACGCCTCGTTGCACGATACAGGTGATCAAGGCAATGTCCGTTAAAACCGTTATCTCTCTCAGGCTCATGCCACAGCCTCCTGTCCTTTTAAAAGATTGATTCTTGCCAAATTGGCTCTCCGGGTTTTGAATTGAATCCAGAGCCCCATGATAAGCACTGACAAAATCGGGCAGATGGAAGCCATGGATAAAATACCAAAACCTTCGATGGCCTCAACCGCATTGCCAAACCCTAACCCCATGGCCAACACCAGCGGAACGGTAACCGGGCCGGTTGTCACCCCCGCGCTGTCCCAGGCAACATTAACAAATTCTTCGGAAGAAAAAACCGTAAGCACGATGCCCAAGGCATAACCTGGCAACAAAAGATAAGAAATTGGAATTTCGAAAATAATTTTCAAGACCCCAAGGCTGATGCCAAACCCAACACCCGTTGAAACCGCCATCATGAGCATTTTTTTCCGGAACGCTCCGCTAGTGAGATCTTCTACCGTTTGACCCAGGGCGTTTAAGGCCGGTTCTGCCAGGGTGGCTCCAAAACCCAGTATCCACGCGAAAAACAGGGCAATAAAAACTCCCACTGAATACACATACAAGGGGGAACCCTCTACCGTTTCCAGCGGAATAAAAGCCGCCGGCACAAAACTGCCGGACTGGCTACCCAATTTGGCCAGGCCATAACTCAAACCAATATTGAAAATGATCATTCCGATCAGGGAAAGGCAAAGTCCGTAGGCAAGGATTCCCGGTTCATGGATTTTTTCCCGTAATAACAGTTTGAGTACCAGAAATAAAAAGAGCACCAGAGGAACAATAGAACGGGCTCCGGAAATAATTTCAGTATATGGTGTCTCCTGCAACCAGCTTGATCCCGTCTGAGCTACCGCGACCTGACTTGCCAGGATGATGGCTTCCGGGCTCACCACCAGGGACACATAAATTGCCAACCCCAGAACTCCAATAATGGGGAAAATTGAAGCCAGGGTCACTATGCCAAATCCCGACAAAGAAGAGTTCCCCTTACCTGCCGCCGCCGCAATGCCAATTCCCAGCGATAAAACAAGTGGGACGGTTACCGGCCCCGTTGTCACTGCTCCACAATCCCAGGCCAGCCCCAGGATTTTGTTCAAGTCCGGGTCCAGCATGCAATACACCGTCAACCCTAATGTAGGAATCAAGGCGGCATAGATCATAGGCTTGAGACTCCAGCCGTTGAGAAAACGCAAAGTCCCCAGGACGGCGGCCAGCCCCACGCCAATGCCAACCACCAGAACCAGGGAACCCGTCCAGTTATTGAGCAATGTATATAGGTAAGGTGCTTTTCGCACATCAACAATGGAACCCACAGCCTGGAGGGCCCCAATCGCCGGCTCGGCAAAGGTGACGCCAATACCCAGTAAAAAAGCGATAAATAAAACAACTCCGAGGCCGGATTTTTTCGGCAGGGTGTGGCCAATCACCTCTCCAAAAGGCATGAGCCCCAGTTTCAGACCCTCCATGAAAATCATCAACCCCAGGATGACCGCGACTAACCCGGCGGTAATGACCCCATGCTCCAGTACATTTTGACGAAGAATAAGAACCTGGAACAGGAAAAGATAAGCCGCGAGAGGCACAACAGATTTTACCTGGTTTATCAGGCGTATGCCCACGTAAGGACCGAGAAGCCGGTACACATCAATGCTACGAAGCTGTATCTTTTTTGGGCGATAGGGAATTTCCTCTCCGCTTTCATCATAAGCAACGCGAGGCGTCAACAAATTATAAGAAAGGGAGGATTGCTTAAGACTGACCTCTCTGACAAAATCTCCAAATCGAATTTTACGAGCCATACAGCATCCTCAAAATTCGTCAGAATAAATTTCCATACCCTGGAACATACGCAGTCTAAAATATCGCATCTGAATCCATAATTCCACTTTTACCGCAAGAAGGCAACTGCCCTCCTCTTTTTACTAAACCCTCGGGTATCAATTCAGACCATCCATTTCTATTCTCTTATCAGCGGTTTCGGATAGAGTCTGGCGTATGTCCGGGTTATCGTCCAGGAATAAATTAAAATCCGAATCACTGAGCACGAGCAGGTCGCAGAACCCTAAAGCTTTTACGGAAAAAGTCCTGGGGCTGTTTTTGATCAACGCGATTTCGCCGAAAAAATCTCCACTGCCCAGGTGAACAGGCATTGGCGACAGTTCTACCTCAACACAGCCGGAAGAAATAAAATACATATGGTGTCCAATGTCGCCCTTTTTTATAATTGCTTCACCTGGAACCGCCAACATAGGCTGTAAGAGGCGCGAGATATGATTCAACCGATCAGGAGAGAAACCTGAAAATAGAGAAACCCGGCGCACCAAATTTTCGGGTTCCAGATGAAGGTCCAGAGTCGGGCGGGGTGCCATTTTGCGAACCCGGGTCTGCAAATCTGCTTCCAGGCTTTTAAATACCTCGCCACTGATTACCGTCCCCAGTTGTTTATAATCCCCTTCCTGAAGCCTTATCGCCGTATGGCTTAAATAACGTTTTTGTAGCATCAAAAAATAATCCGGGTACTGCAGTTGCAACATGTGTAAAGCCTGTTCTGTTTTTTTCAGTCGAAAATCAACTAAAGACCTTAAGGTATCCGCGGAATTCTTTCCAATTAACGGTTCCATTTTGGGAAGTGCCGCCAACAAATTTTCCTTCATCACAGTTTGGCTTGAAAGCAGAATTTCGAAGCGATCCGCAAGATACTCTGAAAGTTTCCCGCTAATGCCCAGCTTGCGGTGCAGGGCAAGCGCAAAATAAAATCTCCAATTAAATTTCAAAATATTTGCAGAAAATATTTGATACCCTTCCCGCGCGTTTCCGGTTTGCAAGCCGTCCCGCAAATCTTCCACCTGCGCTAAAAGCCTCCGGATAATATAGGTGGATATAAAACCCTCCTCAAATTGCTTGAGGTATCCCGCTCTTTCAAGATTGCATAAATCAAAGAGGCCTACTCGAATCCAATCATTTTCAGAAAGCTCTCTGGACCGACTCAACAAGTCATCGACTTCCTTTTCATCCTCCTGGTATTGCCTTAAAATATCATCGGACAATTCAGGTTTTATATTGTGATTTTGGGCTTTGCTTTTCAACGAGTGTTGAATTTTAACCAGCGAATGTTTCAACGCGCGGTTTCGGATAATCTTATCGACGGGATCGAGCTGGTCTAACCCAAGTAAACTCAGCAACGATCCAACGGTTGTGGCATTGACCAGCAGGGTAAATAAAACAAACCCGGTCACAAGGATTCCAATGAACCTTTGTATTTCCGGAGCGAAAGCCGCATTCTCCATAACGGATAATGCCAAAGCCAAAGAAACAGCCCCCCGAAGGCCGCCCCAAAGCATAATCCCTTTATAGGCCTTGCTGATTTTTGCGGTTGAATGCCAACTTTCAAATAAGGGGAGGACAACAAAGAGGATCAAAGCCCGCGCTCCAAAAGCAGACAGGATCAATACCGCAAGCAGAAGCCCTTCATTCAGGGTGATACTTCCCATGATTTTTGGAACCACCATTCCCACTAAAATAAAAATAATGGAATTAGCCCAAAAGGCAAAGTGGTCCCAGGTTTCATGCAGTTTTTCCCAGGTTTCAGGGGACAGGGTTGAGTGGCCAAAAGAGCCCACTACCAAAGCCGAACCCACTACCGACATCACCCCCGAAACATGAAGATAATGCTCCGCAAAAATGAAAGAGAAATAAGCCAGCGACAGGGTAAGAGTGATCTGGACAAGAGGGTATTTCCCCATTTTCGACAAAACAGAACAGAACACACGACCAATGGCTAATCCTGCAAGAATTCCCAAAAGAAAAACTTTTAAAAAAGATTGAATACCGGAAAAAATATCTCCCCCGGAATCTCCTGTCAGCATGGCAGTCAGAATTACAAACAGAACGATTGCGGTGGCATCGTTAAACAGACTTTCCCCTTCCACCAGGACCGATAACCTTTTAGGGGCCTGAAGCTCTTTAAAAATTGCCATCACCGCGACCGGGTCTGTCGCGGACACTATCGCCCCCAACAACAGGCAAACAATAAGTGACACGCCGGATACCCAGTGCAGGGAATAACCCACCATGAAGGCGGAAATCAAAAGTCCAATAATGGCGAGCGAAAGAATGGGGGCAATATCATCAATCAACCGGTGCGCATCTATTCCCAATGCCGCCTCAAAAACCAGGACAGGAAGGAATATGAAAAGGACTGCGTCCGAGGAAATACTAAAGGAGTTCAGGCTGGCGAGGAAATCATGGATGACTCCCAACTGCTGGAGGTCCATTCCCCACTCTGCTGAATAACCAAGCAGACAACCTGTTGTGGCCAGTAATACTGTGTATGGAATATTGAGACGGTGAGAGGCGGGGTACATTAGAACAGCCAGCCCCAACAAGCCGCTAAGCCCTAATACTGGTAACCAGATTGGATCCAAGAAACCCCCCAGGGTTTACCCTGTTAAACAGAATTACCTGCCCGGAACCGGGAGGTAATTTTTTCAGTCCCCCATCCCTATTAGATTTTTCCCGG
>PCTK01000091.1:0-5269 GCA_002786505.1 Nitrospinae bacterium CG22_combo_CG10-13_8_21_14_all_47_10
TCGGCGCATATAGGTCGAGATCGGGATCAACACCAGGTCGTCCTGATCCAACCCGTTGGTATCCAACCCTTTCGGTTCGAAAACGCCGATGATTTTATAGGGCATGAACTGCACCTTGATCATCTGCCCTAATGGATCTTCTTCACCAAACAGGTTTTTAACCGCCGTCATTCCTATAACAGCGACACGGCTGGCTGTTTTCACATCCCTTTCAGAAAAAATATCCCCGCTTTGTAAGCGGTAGTCCCGGACAATGGGGAAGTCAACCGTAGAACCGGCGATGGTAGTTTCTGCCGAGCTATTGCCAAACTTGGCCACCATCCTTTTTTCTTCAAAAGGGGCCACCCTTTCCACCTCGCCGATTTCATCCATAATCCGGTTGGCATCGCGAACAGTCAGAGTGGTCACATTCCCAGTGAGGCGAAGCCTCCCTCCGCGCCGTGTCATTTCCCCGGCATTAACGGTGATGAGGTTTTCACCCATTCCTGCGATCACATCCATAACTTCCTTCTGCGAACCTTTGCCAATGGCCACCATAATGATCACTGCGGCAATTCCTATCAGTATGCCCAGAGACGCCAGAAAGGTACGCATCTTGTGGGCCAATAGAGCCTTAATCGCTATGGCTAGAGAAGAAAAAATATTCATCCGTCAACTCATTGAGATCGAATGGATTCTTCCGGGCTCAAAAAGGCCGCCTTGCGGGCGGGATGAATCCCGAATATCAAACCAATCAGGGAACAAAATACAAACGACAAAATAAAAGGCTCCATCGTGATATGAGTCGGGATTATATTGAGGCGTTCCAATCCAAATGAAACGCCCAACCCCAGCGCAACTCCCATAATCCCCCCCAACAGGGAAACCAGAATCGATTCGAATAAAAATTGAATGGTGATGTCAGACCGGCGCGCGCCGAAGCATCGGCGAATGCCTATTTCCCGCACCCTTTCCCGGATGGATACCAGAAGAATGTTCATGATAACGATGCCGCCCACTAGAAGGGAAACCGTTGAGACCAGAATCAACATGCGGTTTAAAGCCTGCTCCGACTCAGTCACCCGTTGCATAATTCCTTCGGGAGTAATAAAACGGAAATCATCTTCGGCAAGAACTGAAAGGTTATGGTTTTGGCGCAAAATCTGCCTCACCGCTTCCATGGTTTCCGGTACCTGCGAAGCTTTCAGAGCAACAACCTTGATGCTGTGGAGGTAGGTCTGGTGAGTCAGGCGCGTCATGGAGGTGGTCAGCGGGATCAGGGCGCGGTCATCAGGGTCATATCCGCTTTCAGTCAAACCCTTTTCTTCGAGCAGTCCAATCACCTCATAAAAATTATTTTGCACGCGCACCATTTTCCCCACAGGGTCTTTGTCTTTAAAAAGTTTTTTGGCTGGGGTTGCGCCCAGCACAATCACCCTTTTACTGCGATCCAGATCGGTTTCTGACAAAAATTCGCCATCCTTCATTTCCCATCCCCTTGCCAACTGCCAGTCGGGAGTCACACCATAAACCCGGGTGCTGGTGAACTCCTTTTTATTTATGAGCTGTATGCTTTTCCTCTGGCGGGGGACGACAAGCCGGACGGTGGGAAGCGCCAACAAGTCTTCGGCATCCTCAAGGGTCATGCTGGTCGTGTTCTGCGATCGGGCAAAAAACAATCGTCCCGCGCCAGCCATCACCGAGAAAGATTCCGGACCAAATCCCAAACTGGTAATACGGTCGAGAACTTTGATCTTGATGCCATCGCCAATGGCTACGATCACCGTCAACGAAGCAATACCAATCATCACGCCCAGCGTCATGAGCATCGTGTTGCCCCGGTTTAATCTCAATCCCCTTAGGGCTTGTCCGAGATTTTTAAAAATTCGCATACACGGTTTTAAAGGGGTCGGGTTTGTTCTTCATAGCTCAAATTACGGTCTGAGGCTATCTGTCCGTCAAGGATGGAGATAATACGCCCTGCATGTTGCGCCACGGCGGGGTCATGGGTGATGAGAATAATGGTCTTGCCCTCCTTGACCAGATTATCGAAAGTCTGCATAGTCTGGATACCGTTTTTTGAATCCAGGTTTCCTGTGGGTTCATCCGCAAGAATGATTCGGGGATCATTAATGAGGGAGCGCGCAATAGTGACCCTTTGCTGTTCACCACCCGAAAGCTGTCCCGGTGTGTGATGCAGGCGGTGCTCCAGCCCTACCTTGGCAAGAAGCGCCCTGGCTCTCTCCTTTGCATTGCCCTGGGAATTCTTTGCGTATACTATTGGTAGCATGACATTTTCCAGTGCTGTAACCCCCGGCAACAGGTGGAAGGCCTGAAACACAAAACCGATTTTTTCGTTGCGAACGCGGGAAAGTTTGCGGTCGTTCAACTTGCCGACCTCTTCGCCATCCAGAATATATTCCCCACTGGTGGGCTGGGCCAGACACCCCATGATTGCCATGAGCGTGCTTTTCCCCGCACCGGAAGGCCCGATTATGCTGACGTAGTCGCCCTCTTTGATATGAAGCGTCACATTCTGGAGCACCTTGGTCTCAATACCAATATTCCGGTAACTCTTGCAGATCGAGTTCATTTCAAGAAGGTTCATCAGGGCCTTCGACCTCTCTCTTTTCTCTCTAACGGTTTGTCAGGAATACCCACCCGGTCGCTTTCATCAAGCCCGGAGATCACTTCAATATTTCCGCCATCACGCCAGCCTAGCTCAACGGGCCTGTCTTCCAGTCCGCCGTTCGCCTGCATGACGACAAAAGTTTTCTTGCCTTCCCGTTTGATCGCTTCTTTCGGGAGAGCCAGAACCTTTTCCCGGGTCCCCGTAGTGATCACGACATTGGCCGTCATTTCTGGACGAAGTTTGGCAACATCCCTTTTCTCAATATCAAGGATCACTTCATAGTTCACCACGTTATCCTTGATCACCGCTTTCGGATGAATTTCCCGGACCTTACCGTCGAAGAACTGGTCGGCATAAGTATCAACAGTGAACTTTGCCGTTTGCCCGACCTTGATTCGCCCGATATCTGTCTCGTCGACAAAGACCGTGACTTCCAGTTTTCGCAGGTCAATCAGGTTGACAAATGTCGGGGCGCTGAGGCTGGCCACTACCGTTTCCCCTTCCTGAGTGGAAACAAACGCGACAATGCCGTCAATAGGAGCCATGATCGTGGCATAAGTGAGTTGAATCTCTTCCTCCTGAAGGTTTGCCTGGGCCTTGTCGACCATGGCCTCTGACAACCGGGTATCATTTTCTAACTGGCTTTGCTTGAGTTTCAACTCTTCGTTCGCCAGCCTGATCTGGGCCTTCAACACCTCCAGCCTTTCCTCCGCTTCATCTAAGACTGTGGTGGAAACAAAGCCTTTCTTGTTCAGTTCCTGATTGCGCTCCAGCATTTTCTGCGCCAGCTTTATCTGCACCTGCAGTTCTTCGCGCTCGGCCAGGGCCTTGCTGATTTCAAGCGGACCCTCTGCACGGATTTTCTCAAGCCGGGCTTTTTCCGCATTGAGATCCGCCTGGAAACGTGCTACCCGTGAAAGCAGGTCTTCATGCTCAATCACAGCGATGACTTCTCCCGACCGTACAAAATCACCAATTTTAACCAGAAGGCTTTTGACTTGCCCGGATATGCGGGCACCAATTTTAACCTCCGCTCCCGTTTTGAGAGTCACGGTTCCTGTGGCCAGAACTTTCTGATGAATGTCCAGCCGGGTCACCGGTTCAAATTTAAAATCCTTTGCCGTGGGCTTTTGCGGGGGCTTCCCGAAAATAATTTCCCGGCCAAATTTAACAACCGGTTCCAATTTCCCTTCTTGCCAGGCCCAGGCCAAACCGGACGCAAGAACCATCCACAACAAGAGACTCCGGAGTTTTCCCGAAATCTTCATATTTGAACCATTAAGTTATTTTCCATTAATTCTATCACCCACTGGGCGCGGGGCCCCGTGTGCACTTAATAATATTCCTTTGTTCCCCGGAAGGGTGAATCAGCAAAGAGTTTTTAAACCGGGAAACTCATAATCAATCCAAAATCCCATCGCCAGCCGACTCCCCTGCCAAGGGGCTCGCCAAGTGGGATAAGTGTGGTAAAGTAAAGGAATTATCCATCTATTCCGGGATCGGCAAATGCCCGAATAACTTGAGCTTTATCATGGCCTCTCCCGCATCTAAAAATAATATGCCTGTATCCGGGTCCAGGTTCATCCTGAAGCCCTGGGTTTGGATTCCTTTTTTCCTGATTCTGGTTGTCCTGATCATCCTGACACAAATTGATCTCGAATCGGTAAAAGAAAGTATGATTCAAAAGGTTTCCCGTGATACAGGCCTGAAAGTGGAAATCGATTCGATAGGTTTCGGCTTCTCCCGCGGGCTGGGACTGCAATGCAAGGGCGTCAAAGTGAGCACGCCAAAAGGCGACCAATATTCGGTCGACCGGCTGGACCTGGTTGCGGCATGGAGTCCTCTATTTAAAGGCGAATTCAAAATAAAATCTGCCACACTTGAACACCCTGTAATAAAACTGGAACTTCCCGAAACCCCAAAAGAGCCAATCGAAAAGGAACAACCAGGGGCAGAAAAAGAAAAACCTGCGGAGGAACAGGGAATCATCGACTCTAAAACTCTTCAATCCACAACTGGGAAAATAAAAGACACTCCGCTATCCATCGACAAGTTTGTCGTCTCCAATGGCGAGGTCACTTTGACCCGGCCCGGCTCCGCAAGTCAACTTCCTTTGAATGTGGATGGAACCTTTGTTCTCAATAAAGATGAACATCTGGACCTATTGGCGCAGGCTGTCAAAGTGCAGATCGGTACAATCTTGCTTGAAGGCGATGGAACAATTTCAAACCTGACCGCCGACGATGCTGGCATCTCCCTGAACCTTAAAGCCAGTAGCTTCTCATTAAAAGAAATACAACCTGCCCTGCAGTTTTTTGGGCAATCAGGATTGCCTCTCGAATCAGTAGAAGTTGACCGGCTATTATTAAAAACAGGGTTTCGCCTTGACTCGCTGAGCCAAATTGAAGTCCTGAAAAAGAAAATGACCGGACACATTGATTTAAAAATCCATAACGCCATCCTGAAACTCGAAGACCGCTATTCCATCGAATCATTAGAAGGCGAAGGCATCTGGGAAAATGGGATGCTCACCCACGAATTTTCAGGCACGGCCCTTGGTAGCAAGTTCAGCCTTAATGGCAAGCTGGCTTTTTCCGGCCCTGAGAACTCTGCTGTCTCCCGTATCGAATGGAAAAATTTAAACCTGCAACAACTTCC
>PCTK01000091.1:5309-5451 GCA_002786505.1 Nitrospinae bacterium CG22_combo_CG10-13_8_21_14_all_47_10
GTTTCCGGCAGTCTCACGCTCACCGGGCCTTTGCCCAAAGATGACGCAATGGAAAAGCTAAAGATAGCCGCTGAGTTTCAGGCGGCCGATTTGGTTTTGCAATCCGCGGACGCAAGCCACCCCATTTCCCTGAGCAACTTAA
>PCTK01000091.1:5509-6469 GCA_002786505.1 Nitrospinae bacterium CG22_combo_CG10-13_8_21_14_all_47_10
CAGCGGCGCCCTTCATTCAGGCGGAACCCTTACTCTTTCCGCTTCAGGGCCAGTCCTCCTTAAAAACCAAATCGAGTTCGATAATATTGACTTGAGCCAACTCCCGACAACCTCTGGTCTTGTGAAGGGAAATATTTCAGGAACGGTCAAGCTAACCGGCCCGTTGCCTGATCCCGAACAACTCTTAACGGGTAATCTGAAAATAGACACAGCTTTTCATGTGACCGACCTGAACATTCAGACTTTTAAGATTCAGCACCTGGAAGGAAAAACAAGTTTGAACCGGGGCCGGCTCACGCATGACTTGAATGGAAACATCTTTGGCGGGAAAATCGCCACAAAAGGCAGTTCGACTTTTCATAAAAACAGCCCGATCGTCACCACAGACTCAAACCTGATGATGGACCAGATCAGCCTGGGCTGGGTTCCACTGGTCTACCAGGGCGAGTGGGCTCCCTCTTCCGGGACCATGACGGGCGATCTGAAAATAAAAGGGCCTGTCCCTTCCGATGGCAAAATCTCTCCTGACTTGAAACTGAAAGGAGTCCTTGCAGGGCAAAACCTGGCTTTCGAAAACCGCCATATAGAAACGGCGCAACTGGAATTCAAAGAAAGCTCCGCCAATCTGACTCAGGCGCAGATCGAACTGAAAGGAATCAAACTCGGAGACAGGGACTTTAAAAAAGTCCTGGCACTTTTTAAAATCACTCCAGAAAAAATTGACCTCACTGAGGGCCGGGTCTGGCCTGTGAACGGGCTGATACAACTTGTCGGCAGTCTGCAACCCAAGTCCGGCAACTATCGGGTAAAATTTAAAGGCGACAAACTGAAAGTAGAAGAACTTTTGCCACAACCCCTCATGGGTCCGCTGGCATTCTCAGGAGCATTGGCTGGAACCCTGCCACAGGGCATTGCCACACCGGGACTGCCCGATTATTCCCGCGACCTCTCCGGCGATAT
>PCTK01000068.1:0-6510 GCA_002786505.1 Nitrospinae bacterium CG22_combo_CG10-13_8_21_14_all_47_10
TTTCTCAATCTGCCTTGCCAGTTCGCGGGTCGGGGCGATGATCAATGCTCGCGGGCCTTCCTTCCCTTTAGGTGCGGGCGGTGGATTATTTTCCAATAGCCGGGTGAGAAGGGTGATTAAAAACGCCGCAGTTTTTCCTGTTCCGGTCTGCGCTTGTCCGGCCAGATCTTTGCGCCCAAGGGTAATGGGTAGCGACTTGCTCTGGATAGGGGTGCAGATTTCAAACTTGGCATCACGAATACCCTGCAAAACCGGTTCAGGTATCGGAAGGGATTCAAAAGTTAATAGTTCCAAAGAATGCTCCAGATGGGCACGTCTCACAAGGACTCGTGAGGGTTAGGGCCTTATTTTTCAATTGGTTGAAAATCTATTTTGAAGACAACCGTCATTATGAGGGGCTTACCTCTGATTTGCAACCCCAATTTCATTTTTCTTGACTTTAGAGGGGGGGAAATGTTTAAATCGCCCTTCAATTTTGGTTCCGGTAGCTACCCCATTTGTAAGCCCGCCTGCACTTGATTTCAAAGAATTTTCCCTTTGATTTTCAATGGTTTTTGTTGCGCAATGGGGCAGACGCTAAATTGAAACGAGGCAGAGGGTATTGTGCCAGTTGTTGTCGTCTTTCATCCGGCTTTTAACGGACAAACTCATTTTACATGAGGCTCGGGGTTTTTCCCGTTTTGAGGTGATTTTGTGATTCAACATGATGTAGTGATTGTGGGTGCTGGTCTTGCGGGGATGCGTTGTGCTTTGGAAGCGTGTAAGGAACTGGATGTAGCCGTTTTGACCAAGGTTTATCCATCCCGGTCCCATTCAGGGGCCGCACAGGGCGGGATTGCCGCTTCCCTGGGAAACGTAGAGCCGGACAGTTGGGAAGAGCATATGTACGACACCATCAAGGGTGGCGACTTTCTCAACGATCAGGATGCGGTGGAAGAGTATGTTAAAGCGGCTCCCAGAGTCATTTACGAACTAGAGCATATGGGCTGTATTTTCAGCCGTACATCGGATGGGAAAATTGCCCAGCGCAGTTTTGGCGGGCATTCCAAGCCACGCGCCTGTTTTTCAGCGGATCGTACCGGTCACGCCATTTTGCATGCCCTTCATGAGCAACTCATGAAGAACGCGAAATCCGTAAAAATTTATAACGAGTGGTACATGCACTCCCTGATTGTCGATGGTGACCGCTGTAACGGCGTGGTGGTCAGCAATGTCCAGACAGGTGAAGTGGAAGTTCTGCAGGCCAAGGCTGTGGTTTTTGCCACAGGAGGTTATGGCAGGGTTTTTAAAATAACTTCCAACGCCTTTGCCAGCACTGCTGATGGCGTTATGGCCGCGTTTGATGTCGGTCTCCCTCTGGAAGACCCCGAGTTTGTCCAGTTTCATCCGTCAGGATTGTACCGTCAGGGAATTTTGTTTTCGGAAGCGGCGCGAGGAGAAGGAGGTTATCTCCTGAACGGAAACGGTGAACGCTTTATGGAAAAATATGCCCCGTCCCGAATGGAACTGGCTCCCCGGGATATTGTGGCCCGGGCCGAACAGAGTGAAATTAATGCCGGGCGCGGTGTGAACGGTGAAGATTGTATCCACCTTGACCTGCGCCATTTGGGGGAAGCCAGGATTATGGAGCGCCTGCCGCAAATCCGCCAATTGGGTATCGATTTTATTGGGGTGGATTGTATTACGGATTGTCTGCCTATTCAGCCTACCGCGCATTATTCGATGGGGGGTATCCCGACCGATAAACATTGCCACGTCATCCGTGATGAAAAAGGTACGCGCATGAACGGATTTTTTGCCGCCGGGGAATGTGCTTGTGTCTCCGTTCACGGCGGAAACCGGCTGGGAACAAATTCCCTTCTGGAA
The DNA here is from genome assembly GCA_002786505.1 of Nitrospinae bacterium CG22_combo_CG10-13_8_21_14_all_47_10. Classification (GTDB taxonomy): domain Bacteria; phylum Nitrospinota; class Nitrospinia; order Nitrospinales; family VA-1; genus LS-NOB. The sequence goes on from PCTK01000068.1 coordinate 1,867, forward strand.
GCTGTGGTGTTTGGAGAACGTGCGGGTAGATCGGCGCTTGAATATGCAGTGGGCATTGACTATGGAAATGTCAATGAAGGGCAGGAAAAAGCCAAGGTCCTGGAAAAGCTTGAAGATGTTTATCAAAGGGATGGCTCGGAAAGCTATAACGACATCCGCAATGAAATGAAGGAAGTGATGATGACCCATTGCGGGGTTTTCCGCGATGAGGAAAAACTGAAAATCTGCATTGAAACCTTGAAAGGTCTGCAGGAAAGGTTCAAAAAAGGTAAGGTGACCGATAAGGGCAAGCTGTTCAATACGGAAATTTATGAAGTCCTGGAGTTGGGGAACATGCTGGGTATGGCCCTGATCATTGCCAGCGCCGCTTTGGAAAGAAAGGAAAGCCGGGGCGGACATTTCCGCACGGATTTCGCAATCCGTGACGATGCCAATTTTCTTCATCACTCAATGGTATTCAATTCTCCGGAAGGGCCGGTTATAAAAAAGAAATCGGTTGTGATCACCAAACATCAACCTGCAGAGAGAACTTATTAATGGCAACTTTCAGGATCAAGCGTTTCAATCCGGAAAAACAGGCGGAACCGTACTTCGAGGAATTCCAGTTGGACATTCCGTCTGGCGCTACCCTTCTTGATTGTATGAACCTGATCAAATGGACTCTGGATGGAAGCTTCTCCTATCGCATGTCCTGCCGCAGTGCCATTTGCGGGTCCTGTGCCGTCAAGGCGAACGGCCACGCTCTTCTTGCCTGCCAGCGTCAGGCTGAACACATCGTAGATAACGACGAGACCATCACACTGGAACCTTTGGGGAATATGAAACCGGTGAAAGACCTGGTGGTTGATTTCACTCCATTCTGGGACAAGATCAACAAGGTCAAACCTTACCTTGAACCGGGAGAAGCTCCACCGGAAAAAGAGCGGCGTCAATCGCAGGAGGAGTTCCTGTTGATTGATGATTCCAGCACCTGCATCATGTGCGGAGCCTGCTATTCAGACTGTAATGTGCTGGAAGTGGATGATAACTTCCTCGGGCCAGCGGCTCTGGCCAAGGCGCAAAGGTTTGTCGGCGACTCCCGTGACTCCCAAACTCTTGAACGGGTCAAGGAACTCAGTGAGCCGGGCGGCATCTGGGACTGTACTCATTGCGCTGAATGTGTTGAGCGTTGTCCAAAACCGGCGCGTCCATTTGATCGCATCAAAGAAATTATGACGGTGGCTTTGGAGAAGGGCGTACACAACAATAACGGAGCCCGGCATGCGCTGTCTTTTTTCAATTCCGTAAAAAGAAGCGGCAACCTGAATGAAAACAGGATCCCGGTTGAGTCGATGGGATTTTTCAATATACCGGGATTGCTGAGTCTGATTCCTGTTGGATTGCGCATGTTCTTAAAAGGCAAGGTGCCACCGATCATCCATCATTCCATTGATGAGGTGGATGACGTTAAACGAATTTTCAAGGAGTTGGACCAATGAAGTTTGCCTTGTTTACCGGATGTGTTGCCAAAGGCGCAACCCGGGAACTAATGCTTTCCACCACCAAGGCGGCAGAAGGCCTTGGGTTTGATTTCATAGAAATGAAAAGCGCTTCCTGCTGTGGCGCCGGAGTGGTTTCTGAAAAAAGTCCTCTGCTTGCGGATGCACTCAACGCGCGCACGTTCTCCATTGCTGAAAAACAAGGGCTTGATATTGTCACTATTTGCTCTACTTGTCAGGGTACCTTGAAAAAAACCGAAGCCCATCTCAATGGTGACGCCGAATATAAAAAGAAAGTCAACGACATCCTTGATGAGGGCGGACACCAATATAGCGGCAAGACACGCATCAAACATTTCGCCAATATCCTCGCTACTGAAGAGGGCATGGCAAGGCTGAAGGAACGCATCAAGAGACCGTTGACCGGGTTAAAAGTCGCCGCGTTTTACGGCTGTTATGTGCTACGTCCATCCGAAAACTCAGACTTTGAGAATCCTGATAATCCGACAGGTATGGAAGAAATATTTGCGGCACTGGGCGCAACACCGGTTTATTATCCCAGCCGCATCAAATGTTGCGGGTTTCCCATCGTTATGATGAACAAAACAGCATCGCTGGATATGTCAGGCAATGCCCTGCTGGACGCGATCAACCACGGAGCCGATGTCGTGGCGACAGGATGTCCGCTTTGCCACCTGAGTCTGGATTCCTATCAGCCGGAAATTCCGATCTTGCAAAAGAAAAATGATTCCATCCCCGTTTTACATCTTCCGCAACTCGTTGCCCTGGCGCTGGGTTATACCCCCAACGAACTCGGTATGGATAAACACATCGTCTCCACCCTGAAAATCAACGAAATCCTTTCCGCCCATTAGCCTCGGCGAGACCGCCGATAGCGGCTCCGTTTAAAATAACACTTGGGTGTTCTGGTTGTGGGCCGTTTTTTTTCTGGCATTCTGCCATGCCCACTCGTGAAGCCTGCTATCCAAAATCACAAGAATTTAATTGAATAATCCTCAATGCCAGGTTTGTTGGGTTGATCCATGGGACTCGGCAAACTCTCGACGAAGCCGTCGTCTACTTCAAACTTTGTGAACGTTGCCTCTATGCTTGGGGGAGTTGAAGATTCTGTCAATGGCGCATAATTATTGCAATGCATATGGCAAATGTTTAAAGGGAAATTTTTCACAAAAGACTCTATTTTTTCGATGTGAAGGTCAACCTGGTGAAATTCGATGACCAGCCCCGAAATCCGATCCGAGATTGCAATGAGGTCGTCCAAAATTTGATACTCTGCCCCCTCAATATCAATTTTGAAAAATACGTTCTTAATCTCCGGTGGGATTATATTTTTTGAAATAGTATTGACAGACACATGGTATGGGTTTTCATCTTTGCCGATGAACTTCTTGATGTGTTTGTTTTGGCCCTTGAAAAACCTGAGATAGTCGACCAAAACACGAAACCAGTAAACAGACTTCCGGCTACCACGGGAAAGAGCCACTCTCAGCTTCTTTAAAAAATACTTGTGGTCCACAGAAGCGTCAAAGACAACCACTGGAACATCAATACGCTTTTTAAAATCTTTCTCAAAACTCCAATCATCATTAATTCCAAAGCCTAACAAAATTTCTGATGAGAGTATGCTACGGTTGTCTACTAAATAACCGCCATCATTATCCCTGCCCAAGCGAACAAGCTCGCTTACTTTTTTGGGGCGTAAAAACAGTGGTAGTACTGCCGGGTTTTGTGCGGTCGGCGGCATATCCTCTTCAGAGGTAATTGGATTTTCCCTTAACACGTTTGCTGGCCTGGTTAATGTTGGTATTTTTTTAATAGAATGTTGAGACCCTTTCGGGTTGGTTAAACTCTGAGGCAGGGGTTTATATCCCCGTGAGATATGTGATCAGGGCTGATTATATTCTTTCCCTGGGTTTCAATCAATGTCTGATGCGCAGAACTCTCCTTCCTTCTGACAGGGATTTTTCCTTTACATCCTGAAGTGATTAAAACCAAAATGCGAAATTCAACTGAAAAGTGGTACAACTTACAGTGGCAGGTTAAAATGGTAAAAAAATATACTTTTGTTTTTAACGGTACATTTATTTGGAGCAGGTTTTTAGTATGAAACTATTAAGAGCCTTTGGAGTTCCTTGCGTGGCCAGGAACCCAAAGAGTATTTACATTGGCCTTATTGCCGGGGTTGGCGATCTGGTTTTGGCGGCCCCTTCAATTGTTGCGCTTAAAAAGAAATTTCCAAAGGCTAAATTATGCTTCGGGGTTGGAGGTGGGATTTTCCGTGACATCATTGCCAATGATCCTAATATTGATGAATTTGACAGCCCGATATTCTATTATCCGCCAACAAAAAATGTTTGGAAAATATTGGTGCGGAAAAAACTGTTTTTCAGAAAGAGTCTTAAGTACGATCTCGTGATTTTTCTGGATGGTCCCAGTAAAAAGGGGTTGGATAAGGGGCAACATTTGATTGATCTTTACGCCGAGAAATGTCAAATAACTCTGGAACGTCGTAGACCCATTGTTTACTTGAATGGCGAAGATGAGTTGCAGGCAGATGGCATTCTTGAGCAGGCGGGTATTAAAAAAGGCGAACCCTTTATTGTTCTGTCTCCTGAAACGCGCTTTGCCAAAGCGGCCAAAGAGTGGCCTCGCCAGAACTTTTTGGAGTTGGCTGGGCGAATCCGGGAAAATTTTTCGCTTAAAATAATTACTTTTGTCTCTCCAAGCTCACATCAAGACTATCCAGGGACCATTACCGTAAAAAATGCACCAACAATCCGTGCTGTTGCTGGAGTTATCGGGCACGCCATTTTGTTTATAGGGTGTGATAATGGATTGACGCATATAGCATCATCATTTGATATGAAAATGATTTCAATTCATTTGGGGCATCCCAAAGCACGTAGTGAGCCCATCTCACCACAGGCTACGGTCATTTTTAATGAATCGTATCGTGATCCAGAATCCGTCACAGTTGACCAGGTGTATGAAGTAGTTGAGGAGGCCTTGGCAACCCTTGTCCCATAAACATGTTAACAGGGATTGTATGCCTTCCACCCAGATCATCAGAAGTTCAACTCTCATTTCAGCATAAACCTGGTAGTTTTCGTTGGTGGGCCTGAAATTGGAGTGGATCTGTTTTTTT
>PCTK01000068.1:6564-9102 GCA_002786505.1 Nitrospinae bacterium CG22_combo_CG10-13_8_21_14_all_47_10
ATAAGCACGGGGCATCGTTAGAATGAATAAACCTGAATTTGATGCGGTCAAAGGAACTTCGTTGCCCAAGCGAGGGGATTCCCTGGATAATCTTGCAGGGTATCCAACAGAATTCAAACTTCCCTTATTGGAGAATATTGCAGGGAAATATACAAATGCGCTTTATGCTCCTAATGATATTACCGTCGATTGGAATGGCTATAAGGATCACCTGTCGAGGGTCAAACCTGAAATCCATCCGCATGTTTTATTTGTGGGGCATGATTCCAGTGAGATAGAAAACATAACACTCATGTCATTGGGCGGTGTTTTACAGCATATGAATGGCACGGCTAATTATGCGTTGATGGGTGCAAACAATATTAATTTGCTGAATGATATCCTTGAAAATAAACAACCTGAATGGATAGGTTTTAATCTGTATACAGGATTGACCGATTTTGTTTTTGAATGGATTAAGAATTATAAAATCGAACGAGCCAGTCATATTCTGAAAAAAAATATTTCAGATTTTGATGTCGCGGATAGAGCGTTAAAAGAAATGGTCCGGGAAGCAAAAGGGCCGCTATACGATGGAGATCAATTATTATATGCGCCAATCATAATTGGTGGCCATTTCAATAACTATAGTTTTAGCGAATCCTGCATTCGGGGCGGCGATTATGTTGTGCGGGGAAAAGGAATAAATCTCTTAAGAGATATCCTGCTTGGTCTTTTTACTCCGGGAATCTACCATGACCCAATGCCCTATGCCAACATTCCCCGGATGGACCGCGAGGTATTTTATGCTGACATGTATGAGTTTTCGGACAAAACAAAAGGATATGTATTCAGCCGAATAAAGTCGGTTTTAAGCGCGCTTGGTTGCAGTTATACCTGTTCATATTGTTATATCAGCTCTTTGATAGATAATTTAAAGGAAGCATATCAGGGAAAAGGAATCAAACCCCCAAGCATCATACAAGATCGTCCTATTGAAACAGTATTGGCGGAGGGTAAAGATATCTTAAGCCTTGACGATCACTATGGAGTTAAAACATCGGCCGTGTTTGATCAGGCGGATATCTCATTAAACAATATGGAATGGTGGAATGAATTGGGCCGGAAGTGGGTGAATGAAGTCCGTATCCCTTTTTATATACAAGCGCGCCCTGCAATGTTAGCCGGTAAAAAGGGAATTGAACGTATTGAGTCAATTTCTAACAGGGGCCTGGTCTCAGGTATTTCGATGGCTATAGAATCAGGCGATCAAAACGTGCGCAGATTATTGCTGGACCGGCATGAAAACAACAGCATTGTGCAGGATGCTATAAAAAATGTTAAAAGTTTTGGAATTCCATTGCGAACTCAGGCAATCGTAGGGTTGCCAGTCATGAAGCCCTCCATCCCATTCGATCCGGCTCAGAGCGCTGTGTCGCTTGTTGATAAAGATGGAAAAGAATATTACTTTGATGATCCATTGCAAGAATCTCTAAAGTGCCTTGACCTTGTGTGTTCTTCATATTTCCGCAAGGAAGATTATTATTGGAACGCAATCTATTCGCCTTTCCCAGGGACACCGTTGGGAGATTATTCTATAGCGGCGGGTTTCGCTGGTAGCGAGACAGCTTCCAAAGCATACCTGTTCAGTTCAGAAAGTGGGATCAACTGTTTTTCGGACGTGGTTGCGAAAAGACAGATAGCTTTTAGTTTGACATCCAACTTTTTTTCCCACTTCAAAAACGGTAAAGATTTAATGAGTGCTTTTATCTACAGCGGAGAAAAGCTTGATTTGAATTGTTTTTCCAGGTTTGTGGCAAATGAAAGCTCTCTAATGGCGCCAATTGATCAAACCTCTACATGCGGTTTAATACCAAACGTAAGCCATGAAGCTTTGGATGGCTTTATCGACTATGTCTACCCAAATGACGCCGATCTTGAGTTTAAGGAGATTAATAAAAGGCTGTTGCATTATTATTTTTACCTGTTCGACGGCCTTGTCTTAGCCGCCAAAATGGCAGTTGCGTATTTTAACAGCAAAGAAAATAATAACCCCTTTGAATTATCAAATCTCTATAGAGTTGAACGGATACATTACTACGATAATTGCTATCATATGAACTATATTCCCAAGCAGTATGCCGACTATTTAACTGGCCTTATCAAGCGATAACGGCAATTAATTCCAGGGGTCCATCAACTCTGGGTGACCGGATGCTTTCCTTCGCCAGTGCGTCATTGGGCTGGGGGCTGGTCTTTACCGAGCCCTATGGAATGTTGCCGGGTCAGGGGAACGCCCAAATAATTTCGTGATTTTTCTATTATGATTACCTTCTCGGGTTGAATATCATCAATCTGACCGAAGAACGGACCTATCAAGTCGCCTTTTCTTGCCGAAAAACCCGTTTGCTCAAGGGTTTCAAACAAGGCAACCCTTTCTTTTTTAATCGAAACTATCCCTTTTAGTTTTATTAATTGGTAATCCTCCTGAAGCGGTGTTTTTGATATTTCGATTTCACCTGCACTATTGAGGATAGATTTATACTTTTCGACCGCCTC
>PCTK01000068.1:9236-9710 GCA_002786505.1 Nitrospinae bacterium CG22_combo_CG10-13_8_21_14_all_47_10
TATCTTTTAGCTCTTTTCCCATTAAACGAGGCTTGCTTTTCTTTTTAGCCTCTATTGTTTTAGGGGCCAGATTGAGGGTTTCTATTTTTGCAATACGCACAACACCGTCTACAAAGCACTCCCGCCCAAGCCCATTATTAGCAAGGATAATTTCCAAAGCCTCATTCCAGGGCACATCAAGCATTCGTATACTCACAGAACCGCTCACCTCAGAGGAAAGTATTAAATTGAAACCGCTCACCTCCGAGATTATCCGGAAAAGATTTCGTATCGTGGCATTTTGAAAATCCAGTGAAACAGGTTCCTTATCTCCATAAAGCACGGGGTAACAACTGTCTGTATATTCCGGGTCTGCCTCAAGGTTGTTGGCGTTTACACTGGCCTCTTTTAAAGCCAACTCTTCCTCAAGCACCTGCCTGCTGGTGATACGGATTGTGTTTTTGCCAAAGCATTGCCGGGCCAGTAAACTATTGG
>PCTK01000068.1:9718-9860 GCA_002786505.1 Nitrospinae bacterium CG22_combo_CG10-13_8_21_14_all_47_10
ATCTCCAACGCCTCATTCCAGGGGATATCAAACAATCTCACGTCCACAGAACCGCTCACCTCAGAGGAAACTATTAAATTGAAACCGCTAAACTCCGAGATTATCCGAAAAAGACTTCTGATATTGGCATTTTGAAAATCCA
>PCTK01000055.1 GCA_002786505.1 Nitrospinae bacterium CG22_combo_CG10-13_8_21_14_all_47_10
CGTATTGTCATCCTGATAAGCCTTGGCGAAGAAGGATCTCGCTTTTTCTCAATCCAGAACCACTTTACGCAAAGGGCTCATTTTCATAGGGGCGGTTTACTCCTTTATTAACATTTATTTTTCTAACCCGTTATGCGAACCGATTTTACATCCGGATTTAATATTTCCCGGAACAGCAAGGCCAATGTGCCGGTCAATCTTTTGAAAATTGATTGGCCTGCGATGAATGGTTTGTCGGCATTAACTTTGAGGCTGACTGACCGGGAGGGAATCAGCATCAATTCCTTTTATTGGTACCCGCTGGTGAATAATATTGGAAACCTTGACCGGTTGGTATCTCCTGATCAAACGGATAACAATTCACATCCTAATCTTACTGTGAGTTTTGTGAATTCTCCGGTGGATTTGTTCAGCCCGGTTGCCCGGTTTTCCAATTTGTTTCGTCATCGACCCCCTGAATCGGCTGTGGTGGCTCTTTACCAGTGGTTTTTGGATGATGGGCTGACCGATGCGGATCTTGGTCTTATTTTTATGGGGCGCATTGGAGATCCTATCCAATTTGATGAAGAAATTTGTACTTTCGACCTGGTGGATATTTCCCAGGGTTATGGCTCAATAGTGGTTGGTAACACGCTCACTCTTGCTGATTATCCTTCTGCTCCTGAAGAATCGGTTGGAAAAACCAAACCTGTTGTTATTGGTAATGTCGATGAAGTTCCCGGAATTTTAGTGCGTAAATCACAACAGACACAATTAACTTCCGTTGCTATTCCCGGCGGGACCTTGCTCAATGTTTCTTCCACCTTGAATTTTCCGGTGTCTGGAACAGTTATCGTCAATGATGATGAAGTCAGTTATAACAGTTTGAACTCCACTCAATTTCTAGGTTGTTCCGGGATCAATGAATTTCATTATAGTGGCGATGCGGTTCTTGAGAAAGTAACGGACCATCGTTATTTGTTTAGTGATCCTGATTACCCCGTTAAAGAAATTTCAGGCGTTAAAGTCGGAGGCCATCTGGCCGATCCGGGAGAATTTTCCATTGATGTCGCAAAAGGGGAGGTTGTATTTTCCTCCAAACCTAAAAATTCCGACTCCATTGATACTAAATTCTTGCAGGCGCAGAACGATGGGGTAGGGGCGGGGAATACTGCTATTAATCCCACCAATGCCAACATTCCCAACAGTCCTACCACCTATGCCAAAATCAACCAGAGTGCCAGCGTTCTATCGTTGCGGCAAAATAATCCCCTGGCTAACATTGGAACCATTGGAAAAGTCCTGTTACGGGTCGAGCATTTTGTTGAAGAGAAACTTCCCAACGACAGTCTTACGGCCCATGTTACTGGAGTGGGCCAGGTTGGCACATTATCCGCCCCGGCTGTGGATGACCTGGTTATTTCCAGCGGAACAACCGATATCACCCATACACATTTGGATACATTCGGGTTCCCTATCAGCGATCCGCAACATTCCCACACCGAGAACCAACCCGTTAAAGTGACGCAAAACGCCCTTGGCGGAATTTCCGAATTAGAGTTTAACTTAAGTGCTGGGCAGGAACACATCATCACCTTTCCTGATCCTGGGCCTGGGACCTGGAGTACTGCTGAATACAGCGTTGGGTTCGAGTTTACGGGGACCATTAGTGGCCCGAGTACCGTGGATGTCTTTGCCAGGAATTTTGGGGGAAGCCCCGACAACAGTTATTTGATTTGGAGGCGGCAAGGAACGACAGAGACCTATTCCATCGCCGGGAACATCAACACGGATACGAACCAGATTCGCCTGACCCACAACGCGACCGTCATCAGCATTAAAGTAAAGTCAGCCTTGCGTATTGTGACCATGACCCCGAACCCGCAGACAGAGGTGAAACCCACCAGCGTTTCGACCTCCAAGACCGGCTCCCTCACCCAGCACGCATCAAGTCCGGCGATTAATTCTACTGCCGAAAAAGCCACCCGCAGTGTCGTCGATTTTTTTGACATCACCAACCATGTAAACGGAGACTGGAACTGGTTTACCGGCCGAGAATCTCAAGTTCAATATAATGGCTCCAGTGATGGCCGAACCGCTTTTATCGTCCATCTTGCTTATGAAATTGAGTATGCCCGGCGACGAATCCAGTTTACCGATGAGGTGAGCGCCGATATTCTGGGCGTGAAGGATGATTCCAGTGGAACCGTTACCGGGACAGGCCATTCACTTATTGAAAGACCGGATCACGTCTACAAATGGTCCATTCTCAACGCCTTAAATTTAGATGGCTCGGTTTTAGACTCTGCGTCCCTGACGCAAGCCGGGGATCTTTTTGCTGGTCATTTACTTGCCGGAGTGATCGTGGATAAGATTTCAGCTCGTGAACTCTGGAACCAGTGGGGCAGGGAAAGCCGATCCTTTTTCTATTGGGATTTGGGACTTGCCAAAATTTTGTTTCGTCGGTTTAATCTTGTGGATACCAGCACGATTTCGGATAAAGTGATTTCAGACAATATGGTTTTGTTGGACTCGGGAAGTCGGGTTCGCTTTAAATGCACGCGCAACCCGATTGAGCATGTCGTAAATAAGATTGATCTGAAATATAGGAAAAACTGGTCCGGGGAGGGCTATAAATCGGTGGAAAGCGGCGAGGATACCGAATCCATTAATCAGTTTGGCCAATTAGAAAAACCCTCTGATTTTGAATTTAACTGGATTCGAACCAAGGCTCTTGCGGTAGATCTTGTCTCCTTTTATTTGCAGGAACGCGGACTTCCCCTGGACGTTTATGAGATTGAATTACTGCTTGATAATATGGAAATCGAGCGTGGCGATATTCTTGAGGTAAATCCTCCTACGCATGAATTGGAAAACGTCAAGGCGATGGTTTTGGGGTCAGGCAGGTCTATGGGGTCCGGAATCGCAAGGCGTATGGATACAGTTTCCATTATTGCCCGGCAAATGCGCGGGTTTGTTGGCAATGCGGGTTTTGGAATACAGGCCTTCGGAAATTCTGGTTTTGGCGGATCGGAAAGGAATTAAAAGAAATTTATTTTATATGGGGAAAATAATTTTATGGCTAATACTTTTACAACCAACCTCAACCTTGCTATTCCCTCCATTGGGGACTTGAACTGGGAAATTGAATATTCCGGTTTGGCTACAGCGGTGGATGATCTTGGAAATTTGTTTTGTTTTACTGTTACCGCTTCCGACCCTGCTGTAAATGGGGTGGTGTTTTATGATGGGTTTGTTCCACAAGAAAACATTACGATAAAGGCTATAGGCCTTTTCGCGCAAACTCCCCCTGCGGGCCAGGATATGCAAGTAGATGTTTTAAAAAATGGAATTAGCCAAGTTAACCCTGGAATCCTGGCGGATGGAAGCCAGTTCGAAAAAACGGTTTTGGCTTCGCCAATCGGCTTTCTGGTGTCCGATCGTCTAGGGTTAAAATTCACTCAAGTTGGATCGGTTGTGGCGGGAGACAAAATCGTAGTGACTCTTTATTACCAGAAAGAAGCAATACCCAGCCCGTAAAAAGTTAACTGGAAAAGTTTGCGATAATTTCCCGAATCTGCGAAACAACGGTTTTTATATCCAATGGTTTGGTGATGATTCCGTTCATTCCAGATTTTAAATATATTTGATGGTCGCTTTGCTCATTGTTTGCAGTCATTGCTATGATGGGGGTTGGTGGCCGGGAGGGCTGGGAAGCTTCAAATTCACGGATTTTTTTTGTGGATTCCAAACCATCCATAACCGGCATATGGATATCCATCAGGATCACATCAAATGAGTTTTCCTTGAAAGTTTCATAAGCCTGAAGGCCATTTTCGACCGAAGTTATGTTATGGCCTCTTCTTATTAATAATTTGGTGGCCAGGGCGAGGTTAACCGCCGTGTCATCGGCGAGCAGGATTTTAAGCGGAGGCCCGAGATCCATTTTCTTGTCGGTTTTATTTAAATTACTGTTCTCCTGTTCACTCATGGCCTCTATTATGCCCATCAAGGCAGATTTGTACAATTAAAATTCTTAATTTTGGAAGGAGTTATAGCTCCTTCCAGGCTCCAATAACGCGGCCGACTATTGGGTCGGGGTGTTCGTTAAGGTTGATGATTTGTACCTGAGAATTTGGGTTGATAGGCCTGAGAATTAATAGGTTTTGTTGGAATTCTATATATTTTGCCGTTAAACCCTCGTCATAGAAAATTGCAAAAATGCGTTTTTTAATTACATTTTTATCATCACGGTCAATAACCACAATGTCGCCCGAATGCAACATCGGCTCCATGGAATCTCCGTCTACCCGACTTGCTACCAGATTTTTCTTTTTTCCTGCCGCCCGGATATGCAGGAGTACGTAATCTTCAATATTGTTTTCCTGGATAATGGGCTGACCAGCGGCAATTGATGAGTCTGTTAAAGGAATAGAGATATAGTCTTCCCCCTTGATGGCCGGAGTTCCCGCAATGCTTGTGGGCTGGTAAATTTTTAATTCCGGGACTTGAACCGTCTGCGTGTCTCCCTCCTTTAACAGCTCATTCGGAGGGATATTCATTGTTTTAGCCAGATCGTTGAGGAGATCAGGGGAAATGGGCCAGTTTCCATTTTCATAGTTTTGCAAAACCTGCGGGAAAATGGAAATGCGCCTGCTCATTTCTTCAAGAGACCAGCCATTCTTTTTTCTTACCCGTTTAAGTTTTTTACCTATTTTCTGGTTGAGGGAAGAGGAAGAAGTAATGCCCGTAATCAGCCATCCCAGATCCAGTCTAAAATGCCTGGCAATCTTATCAAGGGTTATGGAATCAGGGGGCCCATTGTTACGCTTGTGGCTCTTCTTGAATTTTTCATAGTCCAAACCAACATTTCGACAAAATTCGGCAAGATTGTTGCTCCCCGGTAAAGATCCTATTCTTTCCCAAACTTGTGTTTTTGGCATGACAAAGTGAAAAAACGCTTGACAGAAGAGGACAAATGTCCCATATTTAAATCCGAAAAGGGAATAAAGTCCTTATTCCGAAATCGCCGGTTTTTTGTTGTTTGCTTTTTCGGGAAGTAAATCCCCTTTAATTACGGTACTGCTTGTTTTTAATTCTAACACCCTATTAATTATACCATTTTGATGCGGTATTTCTGGAAGCAGGAAAATGGATAGAAAATTCAACTTATCAAAAAACAATAATATGTTGATGATTTTAGATTACTTTTTTTGCCCGCAAACTGATTGCAACGAAAAACAACAGGTTTTTTTCTGACCCGGATTCAACAGACAAAATAAAAAAGATCAGCTTATTAACCTGAAAATTATAGCAATATTTGCCCGAATAATATAGTTGGAAGACGGAAAATATCCGAAAAAAGAAATAAACAATTTGCGCTAAGGCGGGGAGAATTCAGGTTTTAAAACCTGGTGTCTCGAAATTGGCCCTGTGTTGTATTTAACATGTAAATAAAAGGCATCATTTCCTGACAGATAAATCCAGAAACAAATTTCGGCACCGAGTCGCTAATATTGAGAGGGGAATCCTGTGGAAAAGATACGGATAACACGTTCCTGTCATCAGAAATCTGAAAAAAAAAGGCTTAAATTTTGTTTTCCTGTTTCGTATGCCTTGGAAACCGGGGAAATCCTGCAAAGGGGTTGCGGTCGAAACGGGTTGCACGAAACGGATGTAGGCTGGCATTGCCTTTATTGTGGGAATTATTTATATCGGCCAGAGCCCTCTCTTGAGGCCCTGTGGTTTCATTTCAGAGTGGGGCGGGAATATTGGAGGGCTATGTTTTCCCAGGATAAAATTTTTATCAATGGTATTCCGGTAACGGGTTTGCCCGATGGTTTGCCGAAAAATCTTGCTCCTGACTTGCTTGAGCCCAACCCTCCTCCCTGGTTTTCTTATTTTATTTTTTATGATGGACCCCAATTTGCTAAATATCTGGAGAACCGCAAACATGTGTGAAACAAATAACAGGATTATTGATTCCGACCTGGCTTTTGGATCGGAGGAGGATTATCACCTGAGATTTTTCCCTCCCGATGAATTGGAAATAATCCGCAGTGCTCAGCATTTGGGTGTTGAATATCAGGATTATTGTCCCCAACCAGAATTTTCTTATCTAAAAGAGGGGCCCTTGAATCTTGAGGATATGGGGTTGACGGACAGGCAGTTGATGGCGGTCTCATTGGTGTTTTATGGAGGAATCAAGAAAAAGCTTGCCGCGCGGATCATGAAAATTAGCAGTCAGGCCCTGTCCGATCACATCAAGGCAGGGCTCAAAAAAATGGGCGATGCTTTAAAATGAATAACCGGCGGAGATTAAGGAAAATCCATGGATGGAGGTTCTGTG
>PCTK01000169.1:0-1875 GCA_002786505.1 Nitrospinae bacterium CG22_combo_CG10-13_8_21_14_all_47_10
TTTTATGACCCAAGTTGTCTTATTAAAACAAGAAGATCAGGTTGAAGAAATTTTCAACGATCCCAATGACCCACGCCTGTTTGCTCATGACCTGCACCTGCAAGTTAAGATCAAGAAGCATTTATATGACTCGCAAGCCCTTACCATTGATCTAAACAATGAGTCCACTTGGGACAAAACCTGGGCTGTCCTGCAAGTTCCGGTCACCGACAACTGTAACCTGCTCTGCAAACATTGCCCGAGGGAAAGTAAATACCTCCGCAAAGATATCTCACTGGAAAACTTTAAAAAGTATCTCGCCCGATTTTCTCCCGAAAACTTTGAAACTTTATTACTCAGCGATTTTGGAGAACCTTTGATTCGAACAGACTTGATAGAGATTTTACGTTATGTCAAGACTCGCAACTTTAAACATGTTCAAATCGTAACAACCGGGTCTCTATTAACCAAGGCATGGTGCAAGACAATCGTCGAGGAAAACCTGTTACAGCAAATCCTGATTTCCATTGAGGCCTCTTCAAAGGAATTGTATGAATACATTCGTGGTTCCGACTTCGATCTAATGAAAACCAATGTCAAGCACTTGGCAAATTACAAAAAATCCACAGGCTCGCCTTATCCCGTTTTATTTTTTAATGCCGTTTGCTTGAAAAAGAATATTGATGAATTGCCCGGCATCATGGATCTAGCCCATGAATTGGGCATCAACTATGTCTACTTTGTCCACCTCAATGCTGTCCCCTCAGATGTTTACAAGGACAGACGGGAAGAACTTAGTGACAAACTGTATTTCGAAGACCAACATTTGAACACCTGCGATAGAGAACACATTGTGCAGGTATTTAGAGAAATTGACAGAAAATCCAAAGAATATCAGATTCCCTATTTACCTCCTGAAGAATATCTCGCAACACAGCAACAGCAACCCTGCATTGAAGAAAAAGAAGATGACAGAGGATGCCACATGCCTTACACGTGGACACAAGTGGACCCGGAAGGAAACGTGTATCCCTGCTGTCAGATTTCCCGCCGCTATCCCGTTGGGAACTTAAACGAACAGGATTTTGAAGGTATCTGGGATAGCGAAAGATATGTGGAATTCCGGGAAGGACTTACTAACGGCAAACCCAACAGATGGTGTGAGGTGTGCAACATCTATAATGGCAAGCGGTTTTAAACCTTCCCCCAAAACCATAAAGCCCTTTATATATTGTCCCTTCCAAATAAACCTCTGCCATCCTGGCAAATTTGAGCCTTTGTAATGTCCTTACTTTTGTGATTAAATGCGGACAGGTTTTTAAGTTTTCCCACGCATAGAACGTCACATGACCCCTCAAGATAGCCTGTTATCCGCAAAGTTAGACACCGTATACAGAGAAAATCCCGATGAGGAATTATCCCCTCCTTCCGGCTTGTGTTTTACCCGTGAAGGAAACCTTCTGCTCGCCGATGATTTCAATCACCGCATTCAGGTCTACGACCCGCAATTCAACCTTCTGCAAAGTTTTGGGAGCAAAGGAAAAGAGCCGGGGCAGTTTCAATACCCCAAGGGCATTGCGGTAGACCCTGATGGAAATATCTACGTAGCCGATTGCTGGAACCATCGGATACAAAAATTCAATGCAAAAGGAACCCCTCTCCTCGCCTTTGGCTCTTGCGGAGACGGCAAAGGGGAGCTGAACGAACCCTATGACATTCTTGTAGAACCTTCGGGGAATCTGATTGTTGTGGAACGCTACAACCACCGCGTCCAGTTTTTTGATTCCCAAGGCTTGTCACTGGGGTGGGTGGGAGATCGAGGAACTGTTTTAGAGGAACAATTGGCAGAGCTTCAGGGAACCCCGGCAAACCTGCTGGCTCCCCCACTATTTGAAC
>PCTK01000169.1:1916-6439 GCA_002786505.1 Nitrospinae bacterium CG22_combo_CG10-13_8_21_14_all_47_10
ATCACCGACAGCGGCAACCACCGGGTGCGCAAGTTCAACTCACAGTGGCAGGAAATATTTTCATTCGGAGAGCAAGGGGCCGGACCCGGTCAGTTTCAATATCCTCTTTGCGTAACGATCGCCCCGAATGATCTGCTTTATGTCGCCGACTTGAACAATGAACGCGTTCAGGTTTTTTCTCCCTTTGGCCAGTATTTATTTTCCATAGACGGCGGAGATTCAGGGCAGGCTTTCGAAGCCCCCTGCCTGACAGCCATAGACTTGAAAGGTTGTTTGCATATTGGCTTCACCTTCAACACGGCAATTTTCAAATACCTTATTCCGCTGGTTTCCCAGAGTACCTTGGCGGAAAACTTAGGCGCGCTTCCTGATCCTGCCTGTATATTTTACCAGGCTCTTGCTCTTAAACAGGAAAATGACGATGCACTGCCCGCCCTGGAAAAAACCCTGACCCTCTTAAGCGAAAAAGCTCCAGAAAAAACATTGCCCGACCTGAAAATAAATGCCGCGCTGGAACTCAGTCTCCTGTCGAAACAAGGTGCCGCCCTCAGCGACAACACGCTTGACCTGGCCCGCAGGTTGGCGGAAGAACAATTAAAGCAGGCACGAGAAAAAGCATTGCAATGTTTTTTATCCTGGCAGGAAAAGGCTATAAGGTTTGCCGAGCTTTTGCATGAAGAACAAAGAAGGATTGTGAAAGACCCCGATGGGATTCGTGACTTCAACCGCGATCTTCATATCGCCGAGCAGGAAGACAAAAACCACTACCGCCTGACCCGGAATGAATTCTACTCGTACCGGAAAACCGTCCAGCGGTTTTCCCGGTTCATCGGCAATGCGATTGAAAGCAGGTTGCCCGAGCCACAGTTGGAACTCTTGCGAAAGGTCCTGCTCCGGCAGACAGAAGAAACCCTGCAACTCATGAAAGAATATTTCGGCAAGAAAGAGAAAAGCGAAGAGTCCATGGTTCAGATATTGGGGGAATCCCAGGGGGAAAAAGACAAGCTATCCGCCTTTCTCACACAGTATTATTCCAACGACAGGATCATGGACCTGGAAGTGCAACTGCAGTTTGAACTACAGTCCCACTGGTTCAACCTGAGAACCCTTGCCCGCAATTCCAATCTCAGCCTGGAAAATTTCGCCGGTAAAGAGGCAGGTGACTCTTCCGCTTTTGAGGATATCCTGAAAGTCCTGATTGGGTTTCATGAAAACTGGATGGCCTACCATCAGTTGGAACAACAATTCTGGAATTCCCTGGATACGCGGATTCCCGCGTCCCGTGAAACCACAAAAACTACAGAACTCACACTGGCAGACTTCACCCCAATTTCTTATGACTCCGAGGACCTGGATTTTGCTGGAATCCTGAAAGCCCTTAAAGCGGAGGGCTCGTTTTTGCGCCGGGAAAATGAAACTCTGGTCTGGGGACAAGACAAGTTCCAGTTTTCCGGATTTTCGCAGAACAGGGAGGAGCTTGCCCACTGCGCTGTAAAGCTGATAGAAACCCAGGCTACCTACCAGGAAAAAGCCCAGGAACTCATTCACCAACTGGAAGAAATGTTGAGCAGGGAAAATGATTTGTCTACCCAGTTGAAACAGACACGGGTTGAAGATAAAGTCTCCCCCATTACGATCAGCGGGAATATCGCCATTGTGCAGTTTCAAATCAACCTGCTTCGCAGAATGATCATGAGTCTGGATATCAACCAGTCGCTCAACCTCCATCGCCTTATTCTCGCGGGCGCTTTTTTATCTCTGGCTGACAGTGAAAGCCCGGCGGCACAACAATTTTTCGATGCTTTTAACGGTCATCTGGCACAGAGTGACCAACAAATGCTTGAAGCATCAAAAGCCTGCAAGGAAAACACCTTTAAACTCTCGGCCCTGGCGGGTCAGATGAGAGACCTTAATTCCAAATATAATATCTCGGAAATTTCGGAATCCGTGAGAATTGAAAATGAAAACACACGAGTACAAATTGATCTGGATCGTTGCGAATTTGAGCTTAAGAGAAATTCCAGAATAAAAAACTTTTTTGACCGGCTGGTGGAGTTTCGTAACAACCTGTCCGCAGGTTCCCCGGAAACAAGCCTTCGGGAAATACATTTTTTTGAAAATGCTGATGTACGTATTGGCCATACCCTGGCCCCACAAGGAATTTGCCACAGCCAGGATGGCAATCTGCTGGTTGCAAACTATGGAAACCACCAGGTTTTCAGCTTTTCCCCTGAGGGGAACTACCAATTCCATTTTGGTGGATGGGGTAATGCGCCCACATCTCTGCAATATCCGGTCAATCTATCCATCGACAGTGAAAGCTCCATCTACGTCATTGATGAAAAAAATCAGGAAATAAAGAAGTTTGATCGTCACGGCAACTTTATTCTCCAGTTTGGCCGTGGAGA
Organism: Nitrospinae bacterium CG22_combo_CG10-13_8_21_14_all_47_10; assembly: GCA_002786505.1. Classification (GTDB taxonomy): domain Bacteria; phylum Nitrospinota; class Nitrospinia; order Nitrospinales; family VA-1; genus LS-NOB. Next base: position 4,325 of record PCTK01000169.1, read on the forward strand.
TTTTGGCCCCATTTTCTCCCTTTCCGTCGATGCCCATGATCATATCTGGGTAGCGGAATCACAACACAACCGGATAAGAGTCTTTGATGGTTTTGGAAACACCTTGAAGACCCTGCAGGGCCCTAACCTCCGGGAACCCGTGGGTATATTTTGCCTGCCGAATGAAGAATATCTGGTGGGAGACAAGTCAGAATTTTTGCTGAAACATTTTGATGCCCAGGGCAACATGATCCATAAGGCCGACAAAGCCGATTGGGGAGTGGACGAAATTTATTTTATGACCTGGAATCCCAGGCACGGCATTTACGCTTCCGATTTCTGGAACCGGCAAATCGTTCATCTCAACAACCAACTTGAGGTCCAGAGCGTTTTTCGCAAACCGGGCAGGAGAGCCGGGCAGTTGGGAAAAGTGGGTGGACTCTCCATCTTCAACGACCAATTAGCCGTGGCTAATTCCGATGGAGGTAAAGTGCAGATCTTTGACCTTTCCTCTTGAAGAGTTGCTTTTTAATAGACGTTAATGATGGGGTAGCGGCGATTTTGGGAACTTTGCAGGTTTTCACGCTCTACATCGTGCAGGAATCCGTTCCCCGACAGATGATCCTTAAATGTTGCCACCGAATCTTCCAGAAATTTTCCCGGTCGGTATGTTTTCGCGATATCTTCCATAGAAAAAGGTTCCGGCAGTTTTCGGTATGTTGAGGCACGGTCACGGATTTTTTCTTCGCTCCAGCGTTTGCCATCCGTAGCGATGAGCACCGTCGCAACCTGATCATCATCCTCAAAACAATAAATCTGCGGAAATACCGAAAGAAAAGTTTTGATATCCCGGGGTTTCAGGGTATTACCTTTTCCATAAAGGTTTGAGCCCACTACACCGCCGGGCTTCAGCACTGCGCGAATTTCCTGATAAAATTCACAGGTCTTCAAATGATAGGGGATCGACCCGCTTTTAAATGCGTCCAGAATGATCCAGTCATAAGGCTCCTGCCCCTTTCTCCTCTGGATGAACACTCTTCCGTCTTCTTCAAAAACCCGGCAACGGCTCGACTCACGCAGGGAAAAATATTTTTTAGACACCTCTATAACTTTCCCATCCACCTCCACAACATCTATTTGCAAATTCGGAAACCATTGAACAAGACAATTGCTGACCACAGCCCCACCCAACCCCACCATGAGCATTCTTTTGGGTTCCGGAGAAAACAACAGGGAAGCCATCATCATGCGCGAATACACCAGGGCAAGTGGATTTTGTCCTTCGGTATCCACCCTGCTTTGCAGGTAATATTCACCATTTCCTTTAAACCAGAGTTCGCGGAACCCCCCGTTCTGGATAACGTAAATTTCGTTATAACGGGTTTTTTCACGTGCCAGAATCTTCATTTGAGGCTCCTCTTTTTTTACGCCCAAGAACCTAAGCACATTAAAATCCTAAAAATAAATCATAAAGACAAAAACGGAGTTAAAAAGCAGTTTTCATTTTCCCTGGATATGATAAACTTTGTGTATACTAATTTTGTCCCAAAACCCCGAAACGAATATCAAGGGAAGCTATGCTCTTTCAAAGGGTTATAATAATACCCCCCATATCATAAAGGAATATCTCCCATGCCGCAAAAAGTTTTAAAACATAAAATTGGGTTAGAAACGCATGGTTTGAAAAATCTGAAAAAGATTCACTGGAATTTATCCACCCCTCAGCTTTACGAACACATAATTAAAAACGAAGAGGGCCATATAGCCCATTTAGGGCCCGTGTGCGTGAGCACAGGAGAACATACCGGACGCGCCCCAAAAGACAAATTTATCGTTCGGGAACCTTCGAGCCAGGAAAATATCTGGTGGGGGAAAGTCAACCGCCCTTTTTCCGTCGAACAATTTGAAGCCTTGTATTCCCGAGTTCTCGCTTATCTTCAGGGAAAAGAAGTTTACGTGCAGGATTGTTGCGCCGGTTCCGATCCCAAGCATCAGACCCATATCCGCGTCATCACCGAGCAGGCATGGCACAGCATGTTCGCCAGAAACATGTTTATCCAGATCCGGGATATGGTCAAGCTGGAAACCCATGAACCAGCATTCACCATTATTCACGTTCCCGATTTCAAAGCCGTG
>PCTK01000248.1:0-3936 GCA_002786505.1 Nitrospinae bacterium CG22_combo_CG10-13_8_21_14_all_47_10
CGTATTGTCATCCTGATGAGCCTTGGCGAAGAAGGATCTCGCTTTTTCTCAATACAGAACCACTTTATGCAAAGGTCTCACTTAAAACATGGTAAAACTTGTCTATTATGGATCGGATAAAAAACAGGTTTCCTATAGGAAAAATTTATTTAAATGGCTATTTTATAATGTTTTACGTGCTATTTGCCTTAAATTTAACCGGGATTTCAATCCGAATTTTGTAAAAGAATGGGAAATTGCGGTCGAATAACAAGTTGGAACCGTATTCAGGAGTCCACAGGCATTATTGAGGGAAAAACAATAACGGATCAATCCTGTAAAGGACTACGGTTTTTATTGATTTTTTTCTCCTTCACGTCCCCATTTTGATCTTCCATTTAACCTGTCTCCATCGGCCATTTTAGAATCACCTTGCCAGCTTGTTGTAACTTCCTATTTCTGCTATGCTTCGGCGAGCTGAAAAAGGGGTTGGAATATTTATGAGCCATTGTGAACGTGCTTTGGTAACGCGTTCGATTTGAAAGGAAAAGAGAATGCTTTTACATCGAATTGTTATAGCTGTTTTTTCAGTAATTTTTCTCAGTTCAGCAAATGTGGGGCATGCCGAGGAAATGAGCGGACGGCAGATCATGGACGAGGTTGCTGACCGGCAAGAGAGGCCTTACGAGTATGAAGTCCAAAGCATGGTCCTGACGGACAAGGGTGGTAGTACTGAAAAGCGGCAACTGCGACGTTATGTTCGAAAAGGTGAGGATGGCAATTTTAAGTACCTCATTGTGTTTCACGACCCGGTCGGCGTCCGCGGTGTGGCGTTGCTGACCTGGCAGAACAAGGATAAGGATGACGACCAGTTCTTGTATCTTCCTTCAATGGGCAAGCAAATGAAGCGCATTGCCAAGGGTGGTAAGCGCAACTATTTCATGGGCACCGACTTCTCTTTTGAAGACCTGATCCTGGAATCGCGGGACAAGTTCCGTTACACGAAACTTCCCAACGAGACCATTGATGGTCAAGAACATTTTGTCATAGATGCCGAACCGGAGGACAAGGAGCTCAGGGCGACCACCGGCTACAAATCCCGCCGGTTATGGATCCGCAAGGACATTTTTTTCATAGTCCGCATTGATTACTTCGACCGCCGCGGTCGGTATATCAAGCGCCAGATCTCTGAGGAACTCAAACAGGTTGATGGCAAAACCTGGCGGGCCGAAAAGATTACCGTAGACAATGAGATGGAAAAGCACAAGACGGCCGTTGAAATAAGTAGCCGCAGTTTTGCGGAGACGGATGTTCCATCGGAAAATTTTCGCCAACGGTTTGTGACCTCCGGAAAACACATCCGCTGATATATGCCTATCACCCGCATGAAGGAAATTGGCGAGAAGGCGCTTGCGCTGGTGGATGTCTCACTGGCTGAGGATGCGTTTACTTTTGGTAGCCGTTACAAGCTTGTTACGTTTGTTTTCCTGGTGTCGGTGAGCCTCTTATCTTTTGGCGGACTGGCCCTGCTGAAAATTGACACCAGCTACGAAAGCCTGATTAGTAAAAATGACGTTGGCTGGCCGGCCTACGAGCAGACGGTAAAGGATTTCGGGTCGGATAACACCACGATCCTCTTTCTGCGCGACGAGAACTTGTGGGCTCCCGAGCGCCTGCGACTGGTCGAGGAACTGGTGTACGCACTCAGAGACCTGAAGCCGGTCGAAAAGGTCGAGAGCTTGTTCAGCATCACGAACATCCGTGACAAGGAAGGCATTCTAGAGAGTGGTCCTCTGATGGATATCGCGCCCGAGGACCCCGAGGAAATTGAGGCGATTCGCAATGATGCTCTTTACAGCCCGTTGGTTCGCCGCAACCTTTTGTCCGACGACGGTAAAACCATGGCGGTCAACGTCACCGTCAGACGCGACCTGACGGACCCCGACTTTAACCGCGATTTTTACGGTCAAATCGAGGAGATGTTGGGACCTCTCCGCGGCAATTTTCAAGAGATATTCCAGATAGGGCCTCCCAGGCTCAATGTGTCCATTGAGCATGGGATGATCGCCGACCTGAAATTCCTCACCCCGGTCAACTTCGCCATTGTGACGATTTCCATCTTGCTGTTCCTGCGCACGTTCTGGGCCGCCGGAATCCCGGCCGTTACATCCGGACTCAGTATTCTCTGGACCTTCGGGTTCATGGGTTATGTTGGCATTCCAATAACGCTGTTGACGGCCATTATTCCGGCGCTTGTCATCGTCATAGGTTCCACCGAGGATACGCACATGCTGACCACTTACCTGCATGGCGTTGACGGTCAAAAGGAACTGGACCGCGAGGAAGCAGTTGGTTACATGGCCAGGCAGGTGGGGTTGCCGCTTATCATCACTGCATGGACGACGGGTTTCGGGTTCTTCACCAACAGTGTCAGCGTGGTCCCGCTGATCCGCGATTTTGCTTTCGCCAGTTCGTTTGCCATGATGGCGAATATGGTTATCACCATTACCGCTGTTCCCTTGCTTTTGTCGATCATTGGTCCGAGCCGGTGCGACCTCGCTCATTCGCATGATGTCCCCAGCGGACTGACGGGGATTATCGTCGGTTGGGTGGAGATTGTCGGGCATCGTTACGGCAAGCAGGTGATTATTGTGACGGCAATCCTGATGATTTTTCTGGGACTACAAGCACTCAATGTTCGCGTCAGCAACGATCCACTGTCCTATTTCCAGAAGAACAATCCCTTGGTGAAAGACGCTAATGTCCTGTCCGGGGAACTTTCAGGTATGCAGATTTTCTACCTGACGCTCAGAAGCGAGGAGCCGAATGCTTTTCGCGAACCGGAAAACCTGAAGCGGCTCGAAAGGGTTCAGCGTTTCATAGACGATCAGGGGGTATATGACAGGACAATTTCACTGGTTGACCACCTTTCGCTTGTCAATCGCGAACTGCACAACGGCGACCCCGAATTTTTCCGGGTGCCGACTACCCGCAGAGAGGTTGATGAATACCTGCTGATGTTCCAGCGGGGAGACATTGAGCGATATGTGACTGCCGATTACCGTAGCGTCAACATTGTTGTCCGCCACAGTATGTCCGATTCCCACGAACTAAATAAAAATCTGAAATTGCTGGAAGTGGGGCTGGAAAATATTTTGCCCCCCGAATTAAAGCCTGATATCTCTGGCGAGAACCTGATGATCAACAGGGCGGCGGAAACTTTGTTCTCAGGTCAGGTAGATTCGCTGATGCTTCTCATCGCCATGATTTTCATGATCATTGCCGCGCTTTACGCCTCGCCACTTGCCGGCCTTCTGTCGATGGTCCCCAACCTCATCCCTGTGCTTTTTTGTTTTGGGGTGATGGGCCTTTTTGGCATTCCGCTTAATCCGGGGACTGCGACCGTCATGGCGATTGCCGTGGGCATAGCCATTGATGACACAATACACTTGATGATGCGGTACGCGTCCACGTGCCGTAAGGAGCCCGACCAGTTTCAGGCGTCGCTTGTCGCCGTGCGTACTGAGGCAGTGCCCATTATCGCGACGTCGATTTCGCTTGCCCTCGGGTTCAGTACGCTCATCTCTTCCGACTTTGCCATTGTGTCGCAGTTCGGAGTCCTCGCGGCGGCGACCATGGTTTTTGCGTTGCTCGCCGACCTGCTGGTGACGCCCGTGTTGTTGAGGCAAATACGGATCGTCGGCGTGTGGGACGTCGCGGCCCTGAATATCAACAAGGAAGCCCTTTTGAAAAGCCCTTTGTTCCGGGATATGAGTGTTTTCAAGATCAAGAAAACCATCCTGCTTTCGCGGGCTCAGGAATTTATTACCGATGAAATGATCATTGAACAGGGAACGCAGACCAAGAATATGTATGTTGTCCTTACCGGAAAAGTGGAAGTGGTCGTGCGGTCTGGTGAGGGTAAGGAAGTACAACTATGCGTCCTTGGGCCCGGAG
>PCTK01000248.1:3948-4156 GCA_002786505.1 Nitrospinae bacterium CG22_combo_CG10-13_8_21_14_all_47_10
AGGTTGGCTTTGCGGGAGAAATACTGCGCACGGCGACTGTACGCGCTGTCGATACAACCCACGTGATGAGCCTCGATTACGAAATGACCCGGAAGGCCTTGCGCTTCTATCCGCATATTGCCTCGCAACTCTATCATAATATTAGCTACATCCTGAGCGCCAGGCTGGCGCAAGCCAATAATCGTCTGGAGACCAGTGAGAACATTTC
>PCTK01000248.1:4349-6306 GCA_002786505.1 Nitrospinae bacterium CG22_combo_CG10-13_8_21_14_all_47_10
GCGAAGAAATGCCTGCAACACTGGAGCCTCTGGCAGGCGAAGAACTGCCTGCAACGCTGGAGCCTCTCGCAGGGGAAGAGATGAAGGAACTACCAAAGGATGGTGAGGTGCCTGAAAAGTTGGCAAAACCTCTTGGTGACGAACTGGCCACTGAAGAAGAAGGGGGTCTATTTCGCGAATTGGCCGACAATGCTCTTTACAGTGTTAAGACTTGGGGTACGGCTTTTCCATCGTCGTTTCCGAAAGGAAACATAGCCGATGATGCCGATCTCAAGTTCATGACCCGCCTGGCGATGGAAAGCAACACCATGATCAATGAACGGCTTGCTTTCCAGATGGAGTTGCTCGGCACATATTCCACCGGCGAGGACGAATTGCGCGGGACCTTTGGTAAACCGGGTAGCACGGCGCGAAAAGGCCGTATTCTCGAGGCACGCAGGGCCTTCGTGCGCTTGGAGGAGGACGACTATGATGTTGTAATCGGCAAAGCGCTGGTTCCCGTGGGATTGTCGAACTTATTTATTCCATCCAACCGCTACGAACTGGCGGATGCCGCCGAGCCGACGCGCGTAGAAACTATGGGTGTCTGGCAGATAAACGTCAACTACTATATTGAGGATGATAAATTGTCATATACGTTCATGCCCTATCATGAGCGTTCGTCGTCACCGGACGGACTCAGCCGCTGGTTGGGCAGTTCCGGCGATCCTACCTTTTTCAGCCTGCCGTCTACAGTAACGACGACCAGCCCCGGCGGAGGCACCCAGGCACCGGAAGAGCGTTTCTGGTCGATTGGGGATGTGAAAAGCTGGGGGCACCTCTTGCACTACAAAGGCGTGCGGTCGGGATACGACTTTTTTGCTTTAGCGCATTTCGGACCGTCGGCTTATCCTGTTGTCAAGGATGAGAATTCAAAATTTTTCAAGGAAAACCCGCTGGCGCTCACTGTTGCGGGAGGAGTGAGTGCCACGGTCGAGGCATGGAACCTTTATTCCGAGGCGTCGTATCAACTCACCAACGATAACAAGGATCAGGATTTTCTCAAATATGTCCTCGGGGCCAGCTATCGCGAGACCAAATTCGCAGGGAAGATTGGTCTGGAAGAAATTTTCCCAATTTTAGAGTATGCCGGGGAGGTATTGACCGATGTGCAGAAGAAAAACGACTATGTAGTTGACTCACAAGAGGCGCGTCCCGGGCACAACACGCTTCTTTTCAAAATCGATTTCCGGCAGAACGACGATTTTACCTATCAGTTTTTCTGGACGCGCAACCTGACGACCATAGACGAAATGCTGGGCGGAATGGTCGAGTACCGTTACGATGACAGCCTGACCTTTCAACTGATAGGGACTAACTTTACAGGTCAGGACAACACCCAGTTCGGCCGTTGGAACGACAACGACTACATCCAACTTCAAGTACATTACAAGTTTTGACACTCAGAAAAAATAGGGGCTTGACTGCAATTGACGGAAGGCCTGCCATCGTGGTGCAGGCCGGGGAGGAGGATTAACCTGGGAGCTTAGGGGGCCGGGAAATCTTTATCAACCGGCAACCTGTCGCTCCTTCAACATTGGCAGAAGGTACGTCACGCAACCGGCAAGTGTGGCTAAGTGTTCATAGTCTTTTTCCGGCACTTCTATGTTGAAGCGTTTCCGAAGTTCCATGACAATATCGAGAAAATCCATGGAATCAAGGTCTATCTGATCCCTTAATTTTTCATGGTCGTTGAGGGAACTCGTATCTTCATCCGGGGCAATATCGGCCAGTATTTGTAAAATGAGAGATCTGATATATTCTCGAGTCATAAAGTGCCTCCTTCGTTCATAACTGCAGGATTTTTTGAACCTTGTTGCTGTTGATCGAAGTGAATGCCTACACTTAATTATAAATATTGTTTAAGCAGAGGCAAGAATAAAAGAACCCGGCCTGATTCTTTTCGCGTAAAGCCCGG
>PCTK01000158.1:0-147 GCA_002786505.1 Nitrospinae bacterium CG22_combo_CG10-13_8_21_14_all_47_10
ATTTTCAATCAGGTAACGGCGAATCAAATCTTCAAAATATCCTGCGTGCATTTGCTTTTTTATTTTCCGCATTACCTTTTCAAACTTGAGATGGCTGAAAGGATCTTTATCGTAAAGCCAGGAACTCAAAGCCTGAATGTTGTAAAC
>PCTK01000158.1:155-354 GCA_002786505.1 Nitrospinae bacterium CG22_combo_CG10-13_8_21_14_all_47_10
TGGGAAAGCCGCCAAAATTGGCTTCTCGAAGCTTGAAGTCTATAGAATTGACCGCCGATAGAATCATGTCTTCTTCTATTCCGTTTTTGGCCAGTTCACGCAGGGTCGAATCTATTAGCGCAAGAATTTTATTTTCATGCTCGGGTTCCGTACCTTTTAACCCAACGGCAAACATGGTGTCAGCGCGGTTATCATCGAA
>PCTK01000158.1:398-1720 GCA_002786505.1 Nitrospinae bacterium CG22_combo_CG10-13_8_21_14_all_47_10
CTTTTCTCAAAGGAGAGGCGGAAGACCCCAGCAGAAGATGGCTCAGTATGCTGAACCCAAGGCAATGTTCATGATTGACGGCCTTATCCAGTTTGTAACCCTGAAGGACATAGGTCTTTTTTTCCAGCGACTCATCGCTGGAGACCGGGTAGGCCATTTGTTTTCTTTTAGGCTTCTGGAAAGACCTTTGATGAGCAATGGAGGTATTGACATCCATATGCTCAAAATCCTGTAAATATTTTTCCTGTAAAAAATCGAGATAGCTTTGGGTGTCCCCATCTCCGTACAGAAATAATCTGCTGTTGGAAGGATGGTAGTGTTTGCGGTGAAACTCCCTGAATTCCTGATAGGTCAAATCAGGAATACATTTAGGGTCGCCCCCGGATTCAAATCCATATGCAGTGGAGGGAAACAAAGAATGCGCCAACTGCCGGTCTATACAGCTTTCCGGATTGGAAAATTCGCCTTTCATTTCATTGAGTACCACTCCCTTATAAACAATTTTATCTTTCGGACTGTTCAACTCATAATGCCAGCCTTCCTGTTTGAAAGTTTCTTCAGAAATATTGGGATAAAAAACCGCATCCAGATAGACATTCATGAGGTTGAAAAAATCTTTTCGGTTTCTGCTGGCAACGGGATACATGGTCTTGTCGGGAAAAGTCATCGCATTGAGGAAAGTCTGCAAACTTCCTTTCATGAGTTCAACAAATGGTTCCTTGACCGGGAAGTTTTTAGAACCACATAAAACACTGTGTTCCAGGATATGAGCTATCCCGGTATCATTTTCCGGGGGAGTCCTGAATGTCGCGCTGAAAACCTTGTTGTCATCATCATTTTCCAGGATCATCAATTCAGCCTTGGTGACTTCGTGCTCAAAAAGAAGGCCAAGAGACTTCAGTTCGTCAATTTCCTTCTTTTGGGTCAATCTGAATCCGCTATAAGTCTGGTTGAGCTCAAATCCCATAAAATCCCCACTCCAATTCAAAATACTTCATTAGTTATGATGCCTCATTGAGAAACCCCGTTTTCAGGATGGTCAATTATTAGATGCGGGCCATCCCCAAACGTTCCATATGCTGGTTATTTGGCCTGGATGTCCAAGCCTATGGGGCAGTGGTCTGAGCCCATGACATCAGGTTGAATGAACGAATCTTTAACATTTTGCATGAGTTTTTCCGTGACGAAAAAATAATCAATGCGCCAACCAACATTTTTAGCCCGCACGTTAAATCGGTAGCTCCACCATGTGTACTGATCGGGCTCAGGATGAAACACCCTGAAGCTGTCCACATACCCATGCGAAACAAATTTATCGACCC
>PCTK01000158.1:1734-12893 GCA_002786505.1 Nitrospinae bacterium CG22_combo_CG10-13_8_21_14_all_47_10
GGCAAAAAGCCTGAGTTTTTTTCATTGGCCTTGGGGTTTCTCAAGTCAATAGCCTTATGAGCCGTATTCACATCTCCCGTGATCACCAGTTCCCTGCCCTCAGTCCGCAACTGTTCGCAGTATTCCAGAAAAGCGTCATAAAACTCCATTTTATATTCCAGCCGTTCCGAACCGCTGGTACCATTGGGAAAGTACACGTTGAGCAGGTCAAAATCCTGAAACTCAATTCTAATCACTCGACCTTCCAAATCGAACCGATCAATACCTATTCCAAAATGAACGGCTTTCGGTTTCTTTTTCATAAAAACCGCTACACCACTGTATCCCCTTCGCTGGGCTGAGTTCCAAACCGCATGGTAGCCCTCCGGATTTCGTATGGAATCTTCCAGGTCTTCCGTCCTCGCCTTAACTTCCTGCAGGCACACCACATCAGGTGATTCAGAGTTGAGCCAGTCAAAAAATCCTTTTTTGACAACGGCACGCATGCCATTGACATTCCAACTTAATATTCGCATAAACCCTTTTATTAAAAATGAATCAGGTTGCAGAGGATAACCAAAAATCAATAAGTGTTCAAGAGCCAACCCCCCATTGGAAAAACCAGGCAGGCCCGACACTAACCAAATTGATGGATGAAATAATAGGCGCACAATTCCCCTGCATTGTTTGTCTTGTCGCCTGCGCTCCAAGCAGTTGAGGCAACAACCCCGGCCTCACTAAAGCAATAATCAGGACAACCGAATTTAAAACAACCGACCTGTTTTTAACATAAATGTAACAATTTTAACGACCTTAAGGTATATAATGGGGTATGCATAAATTTCCGGAAACTAATCTTTCGAGATTATCTTCCGATATAGAAATTTTAAAATTTCATTGGCTATTCAACCCAAGGAAACCTATAAATGAACGAGACATTCTTAATAATTTTATTACTGTTGATGGTTGGTACCGTGGCAAAGGTAATTTTTGGAGCCATCCGTAAAAAAAAACCGGCTGAAACAAAGTAATCAAATCAGGTTTATTGCTCAACCTACTCCCATTCCTTAGGAGGCAGAAGGGTGGCTTATAAATTCATCCTAAGCCCGCATCTCCCTTCCTTCCCAGGCCCATTTATTTTTCAATGTTTTGATTACAATTCTTGGTTTTTCCTGCAAAAATGAGGTATCCTTGCGACCATTAGATTGTTTCTTTTTTTGTCACCATAATAAAAAACAAGTCATTTGGGAGGACGATGAATATGTGGATAAACAAGGCTACGGGATGGATGGTAGTGTTGTTGGCAATTTTTATGAGTGCCCCGCTCTCTATGGCATCTGAAGTTGCAGACACTAAAGCCTGCGATGAAATAACCCAGGAAGTTCGACAGGGACGCCCCGGAGTAGCTCCTGTTCCCGTCATTGATGGGAAAGGCCCCACCGAAGAAATGTCCAGAACCGGTTTGTTCTCAGCCGCGGCAAAACCAACGGGGAAGCTTTCTAAAGAAGACCAGCGAAACCTTTGCCTCGCTCTGACCCCTATCAGCAACCCCGAAACCCGCTATAAACATAAAGACCACAGCAATTATTATTGCACCCTGATTCTCAACCGGGACAGCCAGGCATATTGCTACGCGATTGTTCTTGCCGACCCAGGCAAATGCGACTTGATCGTGAGCAAGGAACTCGAGAAAGAATGTCTTGCTAAATCTAAATGATCTTTCAGGAGAAACCAGTCCTTGCGAAAGGCGGTCCACAGGCCGCCTTTTTCTTTAGCCCTGACAATCGCTATTTATAACCACTGTTTTTATTCAATCCCTGTTCAGCCCCAGCATTTCGCGGATTTTTCGCTTAAAAATTTCAACATTAATGGGTTTCACAATATAATCCCGGACCCCCGCCTGAATGGCTTCCTGCACCTTTTTGTCGTCTTTTTCCACCGTGACCATCAGGAAGGGAATATCCTTCCACAATCCTTCTTTCCGAATGGCTTTAAAAAGGTTCAATCCATTCAAGTTCGGCATATGCCAATCGGCTACCACCAAATCCGCTTTTTCCTTTTTTAATTGCTCCAGAGCCAGGTTCCCGTCCATAACTTCCGTGACGTTTTTGAACCCCATCATCTTAAGATGATAAGTCATCAGCTTTGAAGATGTGGGGTCATCTTCAACCACTAATATTTTGGTGAACGGATTCATATGTTTTTTACTTGAGAATAATTCGAATTCTCCAGAACAACGTGTATAAATGTTTTATTATAGCATCGGGAATTCAAAAACCGGATTTATAAAGGATCAGGTTCGCCTTAACCCATTTATTGTAAAAACGAAAATGCCATCCCGGGAACTGGATATTCAAGACCTGAAAATTTCTTTTTCCACCCCCAGGGGGAAGCTGACTGCCGTTAATGGAATCAGTTTCCATTTAAACCAGGGAGAAACTCTGGCTCTGGTCGGGGAGTCTGGTTGTGGCAAAACAGTCAGTGCCCTTTCTATCCTGCGCCTTTTACCCGAACCACCGGCAGAAATTTTAAGTGGGAAAATTCTGTTTTCCGGACAAAATCTGTTGTCTCTCAACGCAAAAGCGCTACAAAACCTGCGCGGCCGTTCTATTTCAATGATCTTTCAGGACCCTATGACCTCGCTAAATCCGGTCCTGACAATCGGGGAACAAATGGCTGAAACACTCCTTCGTCATACACCCATGAGTCGGCCAGAAGCCCTGCAAAAGTCAGCAGACCTGTTGGGCAAGGTAGAAATCCCTTCACCAAAAGAAAAGCTAAAACACTATCCCCACCAACTCAGCGGAGGAATGCGGCAACGCGTGATGATCGCTATGGCTCTAGCCTGCTCTCCCAGGGTCCTCATTGCGGACGAACCCACAACCGCTCTTGACGTCCTGATTCAAGCCCAGATCCTTGAACTCCTGGGAAATTTAAAAAGAGAAACCGGGATGTCCATTCTCATCATCACGCATGACTTGGGAGTGGTCGCGGAAATCGCGCAGAGGGTTTTGATTATGTATGCAGGAGAAATTGTGGAATCCGGCCCGGCTCAGGCACTCCTTGATGATCCTCGGCATCCCTATACCAGAGGCCTCATCGCCTCGGTTCCCAAACTGGGAGCCCTGAAAAAAACCGGCACACGACTGGAAGAAATTCCGGGCAACGTCCCCAGCCTGGATCAGCGTCCTTCAGGGTGTGCGTTTCACCCGCGTTGCAACTGGGCTATTGAAAAATGTAAAACCCAAAAACCGCCACTGCGTGAGGGAGAAGGCCAACGGCAATGGCGTTGTCATTTGGAACCGGGATCATTATGAATAAAGGAAAAGGCCCGGCCTTGCTGGAAGTTCGGGACCTCAAGAAGCATTTTCTACCGCGCAAGAGATTCCTCCAGGAACAGGCTCCACCGGTTCGCGCCGTGGATGGCATTTCCTTCACCCTGCAAGCAGGGGAAACATTGGGGTTGGTGGGGGAAAGCGGATGCGGAAAATCTACCGCGGCTCGAACCCTGCTCCGCCTGATCGAACCCACGTCGGGGCAGATAAGCTTTTGCGGCAAAAACCTGACTGATATCCCGGAAACTGAAATGAGAGCTCTTAGAAGGGAAATGCAGATTATTTTCCAGGATCCTTATTCTTCCGTCAATCCTGCAAGGCGTATCGGCCGCATCCTTCAAGAGCCTTTTGAAATTCATGGCTTCCAAAACAAAAAAGAAAAGACCGAAAAAGCCGCGCAACTTTTGGAGCGTGTCGGCTTGCCTCCTGAACATTTCAACCGGTACCCTCACGAATTAAGCGGAGGCCAACTACAGCGTGTGGGCATTGCCCGGGCGATCGCCCTGAACCCAAAACTGGTGGTGGCCGATGAACCGGTATCTGCTTTGGACGTTTCCATACAGGCTCAAATCATTAACCTTTTGTCAGACTTGAAGGAACAGTTGGATATCTCCTACCTGTTTATCTCTCACGATATGGGGGTGGTGGAATATTTCTGTGACCGGGTCGCGGTGATGTATTTTGGAAAAATTGTTGAGCTTGCCAATAGCGAACAAATTTATAATTCACCCCAGCACCCCTACACGACAGCCCTGCTGAACGCAATTCCCAATCTGGAATCGGGACGAATTAAACAAGAGGCCCCTATAAAGGGAGATATTCCTGATCCCGGCAATCCCCCACAAGGTTGCGCGTTTCAAAGCCGTTGCCCCCTCAAGGAAAAACAGTGTGCAGAAGAAATTCCTGCCCTCAAAGAAATCGCACCCGGCCATTATGCCGCGTGTTTTTTAAAACAATGATTTTTTTCTTGCACAACGTCTTCAGTTCTTTGAGACCTCTTCCGTTCCCTTGATGTCAGGGACAGGCGAGGCGTGGTGCATGACCATCTTCCAGGAATCACCCTCAAGGTGAAACAGGTTGGTGGCAAAAACTCTGGAGACCAGAACTCCACTTTCAGCGATGGTATAAAGCTTTTCGATGCACGAAACCCATGCCAGGTCCTCCGATGCCATAACCTGTACATCAGAAATCTTAATTTCCATATTTCCCGAGTTTTCAAAAATACCTGCCCAGCTATTCAGGATTGGCTCGAACCCCTTGATGGGAGGCCATCCGGGATGCACACAGGTGGTATTTTCATCCTCCCCCCATACCCTTTCCATCGCCGCAATATCTCTTTTATTAAAAGCTTCGTAAAAACTTTCATTGGCAAATCTGGCTTTATTTTCATTTATCATTAAGCGCTTTCCTCGCCGACTTATTGTTTTAAAATATGTTCCACGGCTTCAAAGGTTTCAGGGGACTCCCAGTTTTTGGCGCCATCCACACGGGCAACCACCCTGCCCTGCTTATTGATCACATAGGTAAAAGGAATGGTGAAAGACGGATAAAGTTTTTCTGCCACCCCTTCGATATCCAGTAAAACCGGAAAAGATAATTTATGCTTATCCACAAATTCCTGGACCTTGGAAGAATCTCCTTTATCCAGGCTGACAGCAAGAATGGTAAACCCTTGCGAACGAAAACGGCGGTACAAGCTTTCAAAACTTGGCATTTCTTTCACACAGGGAGCGCACCAGGTTGCCCAAAAATTCACAATGATTACTTTACCGGGGTAATCTTCCAACCCCTCAAGGTTGCCTTTAAGATTTCTTAGCTTGAACGGAGGGGCCAGATAGCCTTCTTGCGGCTTGAACTGATTGGTTTCCGGCTCCAGATTTTCCGGGCCGGGTTTTTGGATGCGGAGTATGAGGAGAGTCAGGGCCACAATGATTAACAGGCCCAGCAGTCCGTCTTTAGGACGAATAAAGCTTTTCTCTTTTAAGGCGGTCAATTTCATCTTTCAGTTTTTCCTGCCGCACCCGCTCCCCCATCAGCAGGAAGTAAAGCAGAGTGAAGGCACATAGGGACACACCCAGCGTTGCCAACATGCTGGGATCCATGCCCTTTCCAATCCCTTCATTGCTGATAACCTTGGGCTGGGGGTGAAATGTCCTCCACCATAGTACGGAAAAATGGATGAAGGGAATATTCAGGAATCCAACAATACCAAGTACCGCCGCATAACGAGCCCGCATGGAACCGGCAGAACTTTGCGCGCGGAGCATGAGGTAGGCCACGTATATAAGCCAAAGTATAAGGGTAGAGGTGAGGCGTGCATCCCAAACCCACCAGGCCCCCCATATGGGTCTTGCCCAGATTGGACCCGTGATCAAAACCAGGGAACAGAAAACCACACCAATCCCTGCTGAAGCATGGGCATAAATGTCCCACTCCCTGTCTTTTTTCCAAAGAAACAGAATGGAGCATATGAAAACGACAAAAAAAGCAAAAAATGAAAGCCAGGCACTAGGCACATGAAAATACATGATCCGCTGGATCACTCCTTCGGTACGCTCGGTGGGAACATAGATAAATATCCCGATCATTGCCGCCAGGAATGCAAAGCCGGTCAACCAGACCAGAATATTGCCTTCCGCCTGGTTTTCTTCTAAAGCAGGGGGGTTCATCATCATCCTTCCTTGCTCAAAGTTTTTTTCAACAAGTCCAGGTCTTTTTCAAGAGCGCGGTTGCGTAGCCTCAGGGTATAAACATAATAAATAATGCCACCCCATACAAACGCATTGGCCGCAAATAAAAACCCCAGGTTATCCATTCCGTCACTCCTCCAGAATATGGTCAATTGTCATAATGGAGACACCAATATAAATGATATCAAAGGATGTCGTCAAACCAATCCAGTTCATCATTTCTGACAAAGGTTCCCCGGCTAGAATCTGCCCGGTCATCCTAACCACTCCGATGACAACAGGCACCAGCAGAGGATAGAGCAAAATGGGCAACATGATTTCCCGGGTTTTCAGGTTTGATGCCAACGAAGACAACAAGGTCCCCAACGCGCAGAACCCCAGAGTCCCCAGAAATATAACAAACAACAGGGGGAACAAGTGTTCAATGAGGTCTATATTAAAAAAAATCATGAACAGTGGCAGGATGAATAGTTCCATGATGGTCAGGAAAACAAAATTGCTGATCAGTTTTCCGAAGTAAATAGCCGTTCGATCAGCAGGAGCCAGCAGAAGGCCCATGAGGCATCCATTTTCTTTTTCGAGCATGAAAGAGCGATTCAAGCCAATAGTCCCGGAAAACAAAAAAGCCACCCACAAGATTCCCGGCCCGACTTCGCTGGCCTTAACAATGCTCAGATTCACGGAAAAAATGAATATCAGGATCACCAGCAAGGCAAAGATGAACATCGCGCTGAACAGTTCCCGGGTCTTGAGTTCGGTCACGAAATCCTTCCAGACAATCGCTGAAATTTGACTCAAAAAAAGGTTCATGGATTCAACTTGTTGTCAGTGAGGGCGAATGCCCATGGTGAACTGGTTATTGCGAACCGCGTCAAAATACATGGTCTCAAAATTTTCCTTATCAATATCTTTAATATCTTCAAAAAAAGCGAATTGGCCCATCACCTGCAATGCCACTTTGTCACACATTTCCAGCCCACAGGAAACGTCATGTGTGGTCATCAATATAGTTCTCTTCTTGTTATGCAAAACTTTAAGATGCTCCTTGAGCACATTGGAAGCGTGGATATCCAGGCCGGTAAAAGGTTCGTCCAGAAATAGTATGGAAGGATCATGCAGGATTGCTCTGGCGATGGATAGCCTCTGCAACATTCCCCTGGAAAAAGTTCTCACCCGGTCATGCCTGCGCGGTGCCAGCCCGACATCTTCCAGAACCGCCAACGCTGCCTCTTCAGGACACTCCAGCCCATACATCTTGCCAAAAAAGACCAGGTTCTCCATGGAGGTCAGGTCTGCGTATAAAGCAGGGGAATGAGAGATAACACCTATCTCACGCCGCATTTCGGGCACCCCCTCCGCGACGTCATAACCGGCAACTCTTGCTGTTCCCGAGGAAGGCCGGGTCAACCCCGTAAGAATTTTAATCAGGGTGGTCTTGCCTGCTCCGTTTGGACCAAACACCGATAAAAAATCCCCACGCTTCAAGTCAAAGCTAATGCCGTCTACCGCCTTCAAAACCCCAAACTCTTTGCGGAGTTGGCGAACTTCAATAGCGGACTCTGAAGAGTCGGGCTTGGGATTGTCTGCCATTATCAATGGGGCCCAACGGTTGTGTCAGGTTTAATGGGTTTTTTGGGGTTTGTTTTTTTTGCGTTCCTGCTCTAACCGGTCCAACTGCTCCATAATCTCCGCCGCCTCCATTTCCAACTTATGACGAAGTTCATTATAATCGGGCTCTGAGATTTTCCCTGTATTGAAATCAAACTCCAGTTCTTTAATAGAAATCAGTGTTTCTTCTTTGCGCACTAAAAGATGTTTATACTCGTCAACAGCGGGGTCCACGGGGTCCACAAGCTTTTTGAGCTTCAATTTTCCAAAAAGCGGTATTCCCACGACAAGCAGGATCGCAATAACCAGAATCAACTCCAAGAAGTGGATAAATCCCATTCCTATAACTCGATCCCGTCTAGTTCATCTTTTAAACGTTTGGAATATTTCTCAGAAATTTTGGGTTCTGCAACAGGTGTTTCTTCGGAACCGCTCCCGGTTTTTTTTCCCACCCATGCCTGCAGAACTTTACGAACCCCAAATCCCCCGGCCACAAGGGCTACAAACGGGGTCATCCAGGCCGTGAGGTTGAATCCAAATTTGGTAGGAGCGGACAATATGGTTTCGCCATATTCATCCACCTGCATTTTCACAATTTGCTCAACGGTGAGACCTGATTCCAGCATTTTTGAAAACTTGGCGCGGGTTTTATCGGAAGTGGCGCAGGTACAGTTAATAAGCACTTTCCCGCACTTGTCATCACATTTACACATTAGCTGGTTTTCAAGATCCTGCAATAGAGCGCCGGCCCCTGCGCCAGGCACTTGCCCCATTGAAACCCACACTAACACAAACAACCCTGCAAATACTTTTAGCGTCTTCATTTTGTTACTCCTGTGCGGGAGCGGGGAACAATTGCTCCTGCTTTCGAACCCTGTCCAAACGGCGGCGTTGCTCCAATCGATCCGGCCACATAGAGATCATGGTTCCAAAAGCAATGATCCATCCGCCTGTCCACATCCAACTGACCATCGGGTTCACATACACTTTTATCGTCGCCGATTCATCTTCCCGGAAATCTGCAAGGATCATATATAAATCCTCTTTCCAGGTTGACAGAACATCCACTTCCGAAACAGGCTGGTTCTGCCCTTTATAAAACTCTTTCTCAGGGTGGCCTGTCCAATACCGCCTGCCATCACGCTCTACAGCAAGCTGAGCGATGATCCGGGTCTTAATGTTTGTCGCTTCCACCGCGATCAGTTTTTCATATTTGATCGTGTATCCTCTTATTTCAAAAGATTCGCCCGGTTGCAGGTGTTTTTCCGTGTGGGTGCCATAAGCCTGCGAACCTGCAATGCCGGCAAAAATCAGCACCACCCCGATGTGGACAATGTAGCCGCCATAACGTCTCTTGTTGCGCCACGTCACCGTTGCCAAAGCCCCAACAACAGACTCCTCATGCAGGCCCATTCTTGAAACTGTTCCTTTGTAAAACTCCGTTCCTATACTGGCCAAAACAAAAACACAAAGCACAAACGTTGTATAAGTATAAATCTCGGTCCGGCTTCCCAACGGAATAAAAGGATACAACACAACTGCCGCTACGATGGCGGCAATGAGGGGTTTTAAAAAATTCTTCTTCAGGTTGGAAAGTGTCGCGCGACGCCAGGCAATGACAGGCCCAATGCCAATGAGCGCCAAAAGAGCAAGCCCTATGGGAACATTAACCTGATTATAGAATGGCGGCCCCACAGTGATCTTCACACCACGCACCGCTTCTGAAATAATCGGGAAGATGGTTCCCCAGAACGTCGCGAAAGCTATC
This sequence comes from Nitrospinae bacterium CG22_combo_CG10-13_8_21_14_all_47_10, assembly GCA_002786505.1. Taxonomy (GTDB): domain Bacteria; phylum Nitrospinota; class Nitrospinia; order Nitrospinales; family VA-1; genus LS-NOB. Next base: position 11,115 of record PCTK01000158.1, read on the forward strand.
CCCAGCAAAACCAGGTTATTAAACAAAAAACTACTCTCGCGGGATAAAAAAGAATCCAACTCGTTCGCGCTCTTTAACAGAGGGAGCCGCAAAATAATCAACGCCACACAAGCAACAATGATAACAAAAAGAAATGCCAGAAAATAATATCCCAAGGTCGCTTCATCAAAGGTATGAACTGATTGGATGAGGCCACTGCGGGTAATAAACGTTCCAAAAATCGTCATCGCGAATGTTAAAAGGATCAGGGACATATTCCAGACTTTCATCATGTCCTTTTTTTCCTGGATCATCACCGAATGCAAGAAAGCAGTTGCAATCAGCAACGGCATAAACGCGGCGTTCTCAACAGGGTCCCAAGCCCAGTACCCCCCCCAACCCAGCTCCACATAAGCCCAGGAAGCTCCGAACAAGTTGCCCATACATAGAAAAAACCAGGAGATCAAGGTCCACTTTCGCGTCATGCGAATCCAGCCGTCATCCAGATTCTTGCTGATAAGGGCCGCCACAGCAAAGGCAAAAGGAACCGTGAACCCGACATACCCCAAGTATAAGGTTGGCGGGTGAATCACCATCCAGTAATTTTGCAGGAGCGGATTCAGACCACGGCCATCTTCGGGAGGCAACGGGATACGCTCAAAGGGGTTGGTTGAAAAATTAATCAGGAATAAAAAAAACACCAGAATAGCAAGCATGATTGCCATGGCATAGGGGACCACTCTGAGGTTCTTACTCCGGTTTTGAAAATAAACCACGAGCATGTATGTGCTGAGAAGCAAGGTCCAGAAAAGGAGAGAACCTTTCTGCCCTCCCCAAAAAGAGGAAACTTTATAAAAGGTGTCCAGTTCACGGTTGGAATAGGCCCATACATATTGAAGACTGAAGTCATCGGTGAGAAAAGCCTTCCACAGACAAATGGAGGAGATGGCAATGCACGCCCAGACAATAAATGGGGTCTTGTCCGCGCTTAAATAAAGGTCTATGCGGTTTCCCCGGGCTGACATGACATAGGCAACACAACCATAAAGAGCCGTTGCCAGGGCTACCAGTAATGTAAACTCACCAATATCATTCATGGTTTCTATACAAACGCCTTAAACCCCGCGCTAATTGCAGGGTGGCTGGGTTGCTCGATTTTAACTAGGGAGGTCAGATGGTTGTTTTCGGCAAGACTTCCGCTTTATTGAGGCCCGGCTTTTGATACTTATCAGCCTGAGGCAATGTTCCCGGGTGCATTTTTCCAGCCTCTTTTTCCGCTTCGTATTTTGACGGGCAACTGGTCAATAAAGTGTTGGCATGGAAAATTCCATCTTTCCCTAAAGTTCCCTCGACCACCACCTCACCACCATCTATAAACATATCCGGCGTTACCCCTTGATAAGCCACTTTTAACGAGGCACTGTTCTCCTCGATGAAAAATTTCACATCTAAATAATCATTGGGATCCCTTTGAATGGAACCATTCACCACTTTGCCTTTTACTTTTAAACCCGTACCGGCAAAGGAGACCTTTTGACTCATCAGTTCATCCACGGTAAAAAAATACTGCGAAGTATTGCTGATACCCATGGTTATCAAGTAACCAATGGCACCAACAATCAGCAAACTACCCACTAAAAATCTTACTTTTTTTTGCTTCATAACCGGGCCGCATCCTCTTGTTAAAGAATTTCATTAATTTTTGAGGCTTGATTCATAGTAGCATCCAGAATTTAGCCTTGTCAAAGCAAATCCATTGAAAAGGAAAGGGATAAAAAATCGCTGTGCCCCAATTTATGC
>PCTK01000158.1:12912-27574 GCA_002786505.1 Nitrospinae bacterium CG22_combo_CG10-13_8_21_14_all_47_10
ATGAACTAACTCCAACATGCGCTTTTTCACGCCTTATTCCCCCTCCTCTGCACATTCTACCTGAAAATAAGATTTTTGGCCGGTTTCGATAACGGTGGTGTCACAATCTGGCCCCACTATTTTTCCATGAAAAACCCTGTACGCACCTCAATGAAACCCTACCAACCCCTGTTTAAATAAAAAGTTAGGCCCTTTCCCCCAAGAGCAGGTTTTCAGCATTTATCATTGCTTTTCAGTTGACAGGTTGTCGCATTATGTTAGGATTGTGTACTAAAGTGTCGTGAAATGTAACTTTATGTCATAGTTACCACAAATTGGTGAACACCGTCTCATGAACAATTTTCTAGGCACCTACAACATCAGTCTGGACGACAAGGGCCGCTTCAACGTACCGGCGAAGTTTCGCAGTGCGTTGGAACAGTGTGGCCCGCAACTGGTGGTGTGTGTGATGGACCAGTACCTCGTGGTCTTTCCTCAGAAAGAATGGTCCGAAAATGAGGCCAAGCTGAGCAATCTGAACGCATTTGACAAGGCCGACAGAAATCGGTTGCGTGAATTTTATTCCAAAGCCACGGAGTGCGAAATGAAATCTGGCAAGATACTACTCCCTGCTAACCAGAGAGAAGTAGCGGGGCTGAACAAAGAAGCCATTTTAGTGGGGATGTCCAAAACCTTTGAAGTCTGGTCCCCTGAGGAATGGTCAAAGCAGGGGGAAGCGTAGAAGGCATCCCATAGACATTAGCCATCTATCGGAGCGGCCAAAAATTTTATGCCAACGTACCACGAATCGGTAATGAAAAAAGAAGTGCTTCATTACCTGAATATTCACATGGAGGGTGTAATCGTGGATGGCACACTTGGGGATGGAGGCCATACGGAGTTCATCCTTAAAAACACAGCGCCTGAAATTCGAGTCTTCGCGATCGACCGGGACAAATCCGCTATAGAACGGGCTGGCGAAAGACTGTCTCCATTCCGCGACAGGATAACTTTAGCCCACGGGAACCTGGGTAACCTTAAAAACCTCGCGGCCCAGAACGGAATCAGCCGGATAGTTGGGCTATTGATGGACCTGGGTGTCTCCTCGCCTCAATTGGATACACCCGGGCGCGGCTTCAGCATAAAACATGATGGCCCGCTGGATATGCGGATGGACTCCTCTCAAAAATTTTCAGCCGCCGATCTTTTGGAAAATCTTTCTGATGGTGAACTGGCATCCATTATTAAAAATTTTGGTGAGGAGCGTTATGCAAAACGAATCGTCCGCGCAATCCGCAGGGAACAGGCTGAGCGTTCCATCACAACTACAGGCCAACTTTCCCGGATTGTAGCGCGCGTGGTGACATCGCCCCGGCATTCCCGGATCCATCCCGCGACAAAGACATTTCAGGCTCTGCGGATAGCCGTCAATGATGAACTGGAGCAATTGAAAACGGCATTGTCCGATATGCTGGGTCTGCTTGAGTCAAAAGCCCGCGTTGCGGTGATCTCCTTCCACTCCCTGGAAGACAGAATTGTAAAAACATTTTTCAGGGATGAAGAAAAAGGATGCTCCTGTCCACCCAGAATGCCCATTTGCGTTTGTGGGAAAACGCCAACCTTAAAGGTTTTGACCCGCAAACCCATTGTTCCTTCAATAGAAGAAGTGACGCATAACCCAAGATCGGTAAGCGCTAAATTAAGGGTGGCGGAAAGAATATATGTTTGACGGAGTGCGTGGGCTCGTAAAAGGCCGACTCCATGTTTCGCCTAAAGATTTCTGGATGGTCATTTTGGTTTCCATCCTGTTCATGTTCGGCGCATTGGCGCTGGTTTGGCCCAATGTAAAAAAAATCAAACTGGCTTATGAGTATCAAGACCTGGCGAAAGAACGTGAGGAATTGTCAAAAGAGAACCGCTTGCTCAGCCTTGAACGCGAAAGCCTGAGATCTTTGAATCGCATTCATCTTCTGGCTAAAAGCGGGGTAGGCATGAAAGAACCGGAAGAAAGTAAAGTGATCACTATTTTCCTGAAATAACAACCATGGCAAAAAACAACAACCAAATAACCGGAACATTTCGGGATGGAATTAAAACCAGGCTGAAGGTCGTGTCTGCATTTATTTTTCTATTCGTAGCGGCTTTGGTCTTCCGTCTGGTTTCCCTGCAAATCATCCAGCATGAAACTCTGTTGGCGAAATCAGAAAAACAGTACGTAGGAACTGTAGAAACGCAGTTTGGGCGCGGAGTGATCTATGACCGGAATTTGAACGAACTCGCGCAAAATATCGAAGTGGAATCTGTTTACGCAACCCCTTCGGAGATACGGGGCCGAAAAACCACCGCTCGCGTGCTTGCAACAGCATTGGGTCTGGATCAGGATCAGGTCTATAAAAAAATCTCTTCTAAAAAAGATTTTGTCTGGATTCAGCGAAAGTCTGGCCTTGACGGAATTGTGAAATTAAAGCAGGCAGGTCTTTCAGGCATAGGATTCCTGCCGGAGCAAAAACGGTTTTACCCGAAACGTGAACTTGCGGCAAATGTCCTCGGGTTTGTCGGCATAGACAATCAGGGCCTTGCAGGTATCGAACATGCTCATCAATCCAGGCTCAAGGGCGCCACAGTCAGGCAAGTCACAGAACGGGATGCCCGGGGTAGAAATATTCAGCCCTTTGAGGGGATGAACGATTCCAGCCGTCAAAGTTATGATCTGGTTCTTACTCTCGATGAGGTCATCCAATTCACCGCTGAACACTATTTAAAAAAGCAAGTCGAGCGTTTCAAAGCGGACTCAGGGATGGCCGTGGTCATGGATCCTCATACCGGGGAAATTTATGCGATGGCCAATGTTCCCCAGTTCAACCCAAACCACTATGGAGCATTTTCCCGGCAAGTCTGGAAAAATAATATCGTTGCCAGTTCTTATGAGCCGGGGTCAATTTTCAAGCCCATCATTGCCGCCGCGGCCCTCGACAAAGGACTGGCCAGGCCGCAGGACATATATTTTTGTGAGAACGGAAAACTAAAAATCGGGAAGGCCAGCATCGGGGAAGCTTCCAACCATAAATTTGGCTGGATGTCGATGCGCGACATCATCGCCAAGTCCAGCAATATCGGTGTGATCAAAATTGCCCAGCAGGTCGGAAGAAAATCTTTTTATGAATACATCCGCAATTTCGGGTTCGGTGAAAAATCCGGCCTTTCACTTCCAGGGGAATCCGCGGGCCAGCTCAAAGACCAAAAAGACTGGACCGAACTTTCTCTCGCTTCGATTTCTTTTGGCCATGAGATCGCCGTCACCCCTATTCAAATGGTCAGCGCCCTGGCGGCAATTGCCAATGGCGGAAACCTTATGGAACCCCATATCACTAAAGCGCTGATCAAAGATGGGAAGGTCGTGGAGCAGTTCAAACCAAAAAAAATTCGCCGGGTCATTTCCGAAAAAGCCAGCCTTCAAATGGTTGAAATTCTCAAGTCAGTAGTGAAAAACGGTACGGGGAAAACAGCCGCACTGGAAGGGTTTGATGTGGCAGGTAAAACCGGAACAGCTCAAAAATATGATGCCAGCACCCAGTCCTACTCCAGCACAGAATTCATGTCTTCTTTTATTGGTTTTGCTCCCGCAGATTCTCCGCGGCTTGTGATTTTGGTAATGATCGACAACCCCAAAGGGTTGAACTGGGGAGGCGTTGTCGCGGCCCCGGTATTTCAGCAAATAGCAAAAAAGGCGCTACGTTATTTAAACGTTCCGTCAAGCAAAGAACGTGTTTTTATTCTCGATCGCGCCTGATGGGACCAACAAGATCAACAAATTGGCTGGAATTTCCTGAAAGTGGTTACCCTAACGTGACTAATCAATCCGGACACAAACTTTCGCGCTTAATCCTGGGTTTGCCAGCTACCAATATTCTGGGAACCATGGACAGAAACATTCGCGAAATCACCTACGATTCCAGAAAAGCCGGGCCTGACAGTTTATTTGTGGCCATGCCTGGAGAACATTGGGATGGAGGAGTGTTCATAAAAGATGCCCTTGCCAAAGGAGCAGGAGCGTTTATCACCCAAATCCCTCTCTATGCTCTGAATGAACTCGACTTGGGGTCACGGGACGTAACAGCCCTGTGTGTAGAAAATTCCCGCGAGGCGCTTTCTATAGTCAGTGCCAATTTTTACGGTCACCCATCGGTACGGCTGGACTTGACTGGAATTACCGGCACCAATGGGAAAACCACCACGTCTTATATTCTCGAAGCTTTATTCAAAGGCAAGGGAACCCGGACGGGGGTCATAGGAACCATCAACTATCATTATGGCGATAAAAAACTTTCTGCCCCTGTCACAACACCTGAATCCCTGGACTTGAATCGGATTCTGAATGAGATGACCGAAGAAAAAATTGAAAATTGTTTTCTTGAGGTCTCTTCTCATGCTTTACACCAGAGCCGTGTTCATGACATGAGTTTCAAGGTGGGAATTTTTACCAACCTGAGCCGCGATCACCTGGATTTCCATGGCGACATGGAAAACTACAAAAATGCCAAGAAAAAACTCTTCCTGGATAACCGGGTCCAACAGCGAATTTTTAATATTGACGATTCGGTTGGGCGTGAGTTTGCTGGAGAATTCAAAACGGACTCCTTCACCACGGGCATTGAAAGTAACGCAGACTTTAAGGCTGAAAACATTGTACTCACAAAATCGGGTTGCCAGTTCACATTAAAAACCCCTTTTGGAACCGGAGAAATCCGCTCCAACCTTCTCGGCAGGCACAATGTTCACAACCTTCTCTCCGCGGCGGCGGGAGCAATGGTTCAAGACATTTCCCTGGAAATAATCCAGGACGTGTTCCGCCAAATCCAGCCTATTCCCGGCCGATTTGAAAACATTGACAACGACCAGGGATTTTCCGTCCTGGTGGATTACGCGCATACCGATGACGCCCTGTCTAATGCAATCTCCGCGGCAAAAACATTTACAGAAGGAAGGCTGATTGTTGTCTTCGGTTGCGGTGGCGACAGGGACAAAGGAAAAAGGAAAGCCATGGGGCAGTCGGTTTTGAGTGAAGCGGATTTTTCCATCATCACCTCTGACAACCCCAGAACAGAGGATCCCAGGCAGATCATTGAGGATATTCTTCAAGGCGTTCCCTCCTCTGCCTCCAGGGATGAGGATTATGCAGTAATCATCGACAGGCAAGAGGCCATTGAGCATGCCATTCACCTCGCTGGCAAAAACGATTTGGTTCTCATCGCAGGTAAAGGTCATGAAGACTATCAGGTTCTGGGAACACAAACCATTCACTTTGATGATCGGGAAGTTGCCCGCTCTGCTTTAAGGAAACGAGACCACTGATGGAAGGTCAAACAAAAGATTGCCTCAACGCGTTTGAAGGCCAGCTCCTGCAAGGAAACCTCGCTTGCCCATTCCGGGGGGTTTCCATAAATTCGCGGACAGTCTCGGAGGGGGAATTGTTCATTTGCATTAAGGGAGAAAAGTTTGATGGGCATGATTTTCTGGCTGATGTGGTTGACAAAAAGGCGGGGGGAATCATTCTTTCCGACCCGGAAAAACTTCCCCCTGTTCGGTCGGGAGGGAACCCTTTTGTGATTCAGGTCCCGGATACGCTTAAAGCTTTGCAGGATCTGGCGAGCTTCCAGAGAAAACGTTTTCCATTTCAGGTTGTTGCTATTACCGGCACAAACGGAAAATCGACCACGAAAGAAATGATTGCTTCCATATTGGAAACTAAATTCAAAACTTTGAAGACACAGGGCAACCTGAATAACCATATTGGCTTGCCTTTGACTCTTCTCAGGAGAGAGCCCTTTCATGAAGTTGGAGTTTTAGAGCTGGGCATGAGTGCGGCAGGCGAGATTAAAAGGCTGGCGGAGATCGCACAACCCGATATTGGCGTGATCACTAATATTTCAGAAGGGCACCTGGTGGAATTGAAAAGCTTGAAAGATATTCAATCCGCAAAAGGAGAGTTATTTGGCTCTCTTAAAAAGGAAGGCACGGCTATTGTGAATGCCGATGACCCGCTAGTTCTGGAACTGGCGCGATCACTGCGGACAAGGACGGTTACCTTTGGCATTGATCAACCTGCCGATGTACGGGCCAGTGAAATAGAAAGCAGGGACAATTGGGGATTTCAATTCAAGGTCAGTCTTTTCGACAAAACACTTTCAATTCGCCTTCCATATCTGGGCTACTGCAACATATATAACGCGCTAGCCGCCCTGGCAACGGGTTATTCGCTGGGGATCCAGGAAGAAGCCATGACCCGTGGACTGGAAAACTACCAACGTATGTCCCAGCGTAACGAACAGTTCCAGCATAAAGGGATTGACCTGATCAACGATGCTTACAACGCTAATCCCCGGTCCATGGCCGAAGCCATAAAAACTCTGGACAATTTCAAAACTCCGGGCCGACGGATATTTGTGATCGGGGACATGCTCGAATTGGGTGATCGGTCCATCGCCGCCCATCAAAGGTTGGGAGAGGAGATAGCTGGATCGCAGACAAATATTCTGGTCACGGTAGGAAAGCTGGCAAGCTTGTCAGCAAAAAGCGCTCGAACTCTTGCCGGAGATAAAATTCAAATCATGGAGTTCCCCGATCACCAGAAGGCGGCAGAATTTTTAACCCAGGAAACGGTAAGTGGCGATTGTGTGCTGTTCAAAGGCTCACGAGGGGCCACGATGGAAAAAGTATTACAAATCTTTATGGAAAACAAAAATTAAAAAATGTTCTACCACGTGTTTTATCCGCTTAGCTCGGAATATTCGATACTCAATGTCTTCAAGTACATCACCTTCCGGTCTGCCTATGCCGGAATAACCGCGCTGGCATTGAGTCTTGTCCTGGGGAAGCTGATGATTCGCGCTTTACAGAGGCTCCAGATACGGGAAAAAATTCGTAGTGATGGGCCGCAACACCACAGTTCCAAGTCTGGAACTCCAACTATGGGCGGACTACTTATTCTGGCAACCTTCATTGGCTCTACCCTGCTTTGGGCTGATTTGAGCAATCGCTATATTTGGGTTGTTCTCCTTTCTGCTATCGGCTTTGGAGCTATCGGGCTGTGGGACGACTTCCTTAAACTGCGAAAAGGGAAAGGTATCACCGCAAAGGAAAAGATTTTACTCCAGGTTTTGCTGAGTCTGGCGATTGGCATTTATCTGCTGTATTTCGATCCTGCGCGAGCCAAATATGCCACGCTCTTATCGATCCCGTTTTTTAAAAGTTTTCAGCCCGACCTGGGAATGGGTTACCTGTTTTTCATTGTTTTCATAGTGGTGGGCACCTCCAACGCCGTCAACCTGACGGACGGTCTTGATGGATTAGCTATCGGCCCTATTATCGTCGCCACATTCACGTATACCGGCATCGTTTATATTTCCGGTCATTTTAATTTTTCAGAATACTTGCGCATTCAACACATCAAGGATGCCGGGGAAATTGCCATCGCCAGTTCTGCTGTTCTCGGGGCCAGCCTGGGTTTCCTTTGGTACAACTCCTACCCGGCTCAAATATTTATGGGCGATGTCGGGTCCTTATCTTTGGGAGGGGTGCTGGGCACCATCGCTGTTATCGTCAAGCATGAGCTCCTGCTGATTCTTGTTGGCGGCATTTTCGTGATTGAAGCGTTGTCCGTCATCATTCAGGTGGGTTATTTCAAATACACAGGTGGAAAACGTTTTTTCAGAATGGCTCCGTTGCATCACCATTTTGAAGAACTGGGCTGGTCAGAGCCTAAAGTTATTGTGCGGTTTTGGATTGTTGCCGTGGTTTTGGCCATGATCAGTCTCAGCACTCTGAAGTTAAGGTAACAATGGAACTTAAAAACAAAAAATTAACCGTAATCGGGCTTGGGCAAACAGGTATTGCTGTGGCCAACTTTCTTTCCAGGCAAGGAGCCCGCGTAACGGTGACAGACAGCAAATCTCGCGAACAATTATTGGAGCCTTTGAAGCAATTGCGGGCAGATATAAAAACACGCTTCCAAAACCCTGAGCCTCCTTCCGACACGGAAGGAGTGGTGTTGAGTCCCGGAGTGGATATTCACTCGCCGTTTCTTGAAAACGCGCGTGGGAGAGGAATCGAAATTATCAGCGAAATTGAGTTGGCGAATCGGTTCAATACCGTTCCGATTATTGCCATCACGGGAACCAATGGCAAATCCACCTGCACCAGCTTGATCGCTGAGATTTTTGCGCGGTCGGGAAAAACGGTGCATGCGGGAGGAAACCTTGGAACGCCATTTATCTCTTTATTGGATCAGGGGACTGCCGATTACAGAATTCTAGAGCTTTCAAGTTTCCAAATGGAAGCCACATCAGGGCTTCACCCTGTCGTTTCCGTTATTCTCAATATAAGCCCCGACCATATGGACCGGCATAAAGGCTTCCAAAGCTATATTGAACTGAAAGAAAAAATCTTTGCGCATCAAACCCGGAACGACTTCTTAATCCTTAATCAGGATGACCCTAACACACGTGATCTTGGGAAAGACTGTCCGGCAGAACATATTTTTTTCAGCACGCAAACTGAGCTGGAAAAAGGAATCTTTTTGCGTGGCAACAAGATCATAGCCCGGCTGAAAAGTAGCGAGGTGGAAATACTTTCCCTTGAATCCCTATCCAGAGGAATGCGATGGCAAGTCGAGAACATCCTGCCCGCCGTCGCCACCGCTTTGCTCCTTGATGTATCCCAGGATGCGATTGAGCAAGCTCTGAAATTTTTTACCGGCCTGGAGCATCGTCTGGAATGGGTTCGTAACCTGAACGGCATTGATTATGTTAACGATTCCAAGGGAACCAACGTGGGCTCTGTTTGCAAGTCACTGAACACATTCGACCGCCCTATCATTCTCATCGCTGGCGGAAAAGACAAGGGCACTGACTTTTCTCCACTGAAGGATCTGATGAAAGAAAAAGTTAAGCATTTGGTTTTGATTGGAGAAACCCGCGAAAAATTCAAAGGGATTCTTAACGGCTCCTTCGGTTATGAAGAGAGCAATACCCTTGAAGAAGCTGTGATGCTAGCAAAAGCAAAAGCCGAAGAGGGCGATGTTGTTCTTCTTTCTCCGGCTTGTGCCAGCTTCGACATGTTCAAAAATTACGCGGATCGGGGAAATCGCTTTAAAGCCATCGTTAAAAATCTGGAAGGATAATGGAATTTGACAGGGTCTCAAACAAAACATGCGGATTCTTTATTGAGCATCACCGTAGCCGTCCTGGTTTTGGTGGGTATCGTCATGGTTTTCAGTTCCAGCGCGGTGTATGCGATGGAAAAATACCACGACTCCTATTATTTCCTCAAGCGTCAGGCAGTCTGGTGTCTGCTGGGAACAGGAGTTCTGCTCGTCACCAAAAATATGGACTACCACAAGTTGCACCAGCACACGTACCTCATAATGCTGGCAACTTTCCTGCTTTTGCTGGCAGTGATGTTTCCAGAGGTGAGCAAAGAAGTCGGTGGAGCGCGGAGATGGCTGACTTTCGGAGGATTTACTTTTCAGCCTTCGGAGTTGGCAAAATTCACCCTTGTTCTTTTTATTGCGAAGTCTCTGGTCAAAAGGGCCGACAAGTTGAGGAACTTTGCCTACGGCTACCTCCCCAACCTGATTGTGCTGGGATTCTTTTTCATCCCGATTCTGTTTCAGCCCGATTTTGGCACCGCCATGATCATATGCCTGGTCACTTTCACAATGCTTTTTATTGCCGGCCTGAGAAAAAAGTTTCTGTTTTTTTCCGTACTTGCGCTGATTCCTTTCATCGTATCGGCCATCATGAGCGCAGAGTATCGTACCCGGAGAATCACCGCTTTTCTGGACCCCTGGCAAGACCCATCGAACACCGGGTTTCAAGCCATACAATCTTTTTACGCTTTTGGGCGGGGAGGTTATTGGGGGACAGGGTTGGGAGCCAGCCATCAAAAACTTTTTTACCTACCCGAAGCTCACACGGATTTCATCTTCTCCGTTATCGGGGAAGAACTGGGGTTCATGGGAACAACGGCAATCATTCTCCTGTTTTCAATTTTGATCTGGCGGGGTTTCGTCACCGCTTACCGGGCCAAAGATCCATTTGGAACCCATTTAGCCTCCGGCCTGACCATTTTGATCGGGTTTCAGGCTTTCATCAATCTGGGAGTAGCCGTGGGGCTTCTTCCCACCAAAGGATTGACCCTTCCCTTCATCAGCATGGGCGGGTCATCCATGTTAATCACAATGCTTTCAGTGGGTGTTCTGCTGAACATTTCGGAACAAACGGTAAAACATTGATTCAATGCAAAAAAAAGTTGTCATAGCCGGTGGTGGTACTGGAGGTCACCTTTATCCAGGAATCGCATTAGCAAAAGCACTCATGAGGCATGATATGAACATTGAAATTTCATTTGTGGGAACACAAAAGGGTCTTGAGGCAAAAGTTCTTCCTCGCGAAGGATTCGAACTGAAAACCATTCTCTCAGCAGGTTTGCTTGGCAAAAAACGTCTTAGCCGCTGGATGTCCTGGGCCAAGTTGCCAATTGGAACCGCCCAGTCCATGTGTTTCCTGATCAGCAAGCGGCCAGACCTGGTTGTGGGTGTGGGTGGTTATGCGTCTGGCCCCCTTGTCCTCTCCGCATGGATATTAAGGATTCCCATTCTTATCCACGAACAAAATTCTTTTCCCGGCCTCACAAACAAATGGCTGGGGAAAATCGCGGACAAGGTAGCGGTTTCATTCAGGGAATCCGCAAAGTTCTTCCCCAGGGAAAAAGTCGCGGTGACCGGCAACATGATTCGTGAAGAATTCTGCCAGCCTCGGGAAAATATTCCCAAGTCCCCACAGGAACTCTTCCACATTCTGGTTCTGGGAGGCAGTCAAGGAGCACACTCCATTAATGTTGCCATGATGGAAGCGTTGCCGTTTCTTGCTTCCAAGCGGGAAAACATCCATATCACCCATCAAACAGGTGAAAACGATCATGAAATGGTGAAACGTGAATATGAAAAAAGTGGCCTCTCCCATGAGGTCAGCCCGTTTATCGATAACGTGGCCAAGCAATACCGCAAGGCTTCATTAGTGATCTGTCGTGCTGGCGCCACCACTCTGGCGGAAGTGACTGCTTGCGGAAAAGTATCCGTGTTAATTCCTTTTCCTCACGCGGCCCACAATCATCAGGAAAAAAATGCGCGGGTATTGGACGCCGCCAATGCCGGGGAGCTAGTGCTCGACAAAGAGTTATCCGGGGAGCGTATTGCCCAATCTATTCTCCGCGCCATGGAAGATCCAAAACGTTTAGAGACAATGGAAGAGAACAGCTACCAATTAGGAAACCGGGACGCTACGGAAAAAGTCCGTCAGATTTGCATGGATTTACTGAAAGACGCAAATCCAAAATCCGGACAAACCGGAAAACCAGAAGGGAATTATGTTCTGTCATGTTTTTAGGAAAAACACAACGGATCCACTTTATCGGGATCGGAGGTTCGGGAATGAGCGGGATCGCTGAAGTTTTAATCAATCAAGGCTATGAGGTTAGCGGCTCCGATCCATCTTCCAACAGGGCCACTGATTATCTGAAGTCGCTGGGGGCGGATATCCGTCATAGCCATAGCGCGGAAAATGTCCTGGACAAACATGTTGTTGTCGTATCCAGCGCAATCAGTGACGACAACGTAGAAGTGCGTGCCGCCCGAGAGCATTCCATTCCGGTCATCCCCAGGGCCGAAATGCTGGCAGAACTGATGCGTATGAAACACGGAATCACCATTGCCGGTACACATGGGAAAACCACAACAACCTCGTTAGTCGCCACTGTTCTGGCGGCTGGAGAGCTTGATCCAACAGTAATAATTGGCGGAAGAATCAAGAGTATGGGAGGACACGCGAAACTCGGCCAAAGCCAATACCTCATTGCCGAAGCAGATGAGAGTGATGGTTCCTTTCTAAAGCTTTCCCCCACTCTGGCGGTGGTTACAACCCTGGATGAAGAGCATATGGATTTTTATCAGACACTGCAAAATATGAAAGACGCGTTCCTGCAGTTTCTCAATAAAATTCCTTTCTATGGTGCCGCATTCTTATGCCTGGATGATGTCAACCTCCAGTCTTTGCTTCCTGGAATCAAGAAGCGAACCATTACCTATGGTTTGAAATCCCAGGCCGACTACACGGCCAGGAATATTTCTGTTAAAGGATTGAAAACCTATTTTACCGTCTATTACCGGGATAAGAAGCTGGGGGAAATATTATCCGGGGCTTTGGGACGCCACAATGTTTGCAACACCCTCGCGGCAGTAGCTGTCGGGATGGAGTTAAATATGGATTTCCCAACAATCGCGAATTCGCTGGAAAACTTTAGCGGAGTACAGAGAAGGTTTGAAATTTTAAAACAGTCGGAGTCTTTGATAATCGTTGATGACTACGCCCATCATCCGGTAGAAATCCAGGCCACCCTGTTAACCGCGAAAGAAGTTTGGCCGGATAGAAGGCTCGTCGTCATATTTCAGCCGCATCGCTATTCGCGCACGAAACACCTCATGGAAAGTTTTTTCTCCGCTTTCAATGACGCCGACCAACTTCTTCTGCTTGATATTTATCCGGCAGGTGAAAAAGAAATAGAAGATGTCCACTCTCAAAGGCTGGCTGAAGGCGTGAAAGAGTATGGGCATAAAAACGTGGAATATATCGGGGGCACGGAATCCGTGATCCCGCAGTTACAAAAGATGCTAAAGCCGGGAGACGTTGTTATGGCTCTCGGTGCTGGAAACATTGGGGAGTTGAGCCACAAGCTCGTATCCCACTTCAATGATTGATCGCTTTCAATAGGAAGGACTGTCACCTATGCTCAACGAAGCCTGGAAACGCCGATTGATTCACATTGCCCATTCTGGAACAGGAAGGGATTTCAATCTCAAGACCAAGATGGAATATCCCAAAACCGTCCTGGGCCATAAAATTCACCAGAGTAAAACTATGAGCTATTCTTTTCCATGGTTACACAAAATAAAAGGCACCGTCCTGCAAAATGAAATTCTGGCTCCCTACACTTCCATTAAAATTGGCGGCCCGGCGGATGTATTGATTTTCCCTGAAGATATCCGCGACATTCAAACGATCTTGAAACATAAAGGCTCCCAGCCTGTTTTTATTCTTGGCGAGGGCACTAATTTGCTTGTCGGAGATCGAGGGATACGCGGAGTGGTCATCTCTTTAAAGAATTGTTTCAAGGAAATTAAACGCCCCTTGTTTTTCCGAAAGGAAACCGGAAACCGAAGGGCCGTGATCAAAGCCGGAGCCGGAGTAAAGATGTCTTACCTCGCCAAACATGCGGCCCGCTATTCCCTGACGGGAATCGAACAGTTAGTCGGCATTCCCGGCTCACTGGGAGGTGCAATCGTCATGAATGCCGGAGCAGAAGGGGTTGAAACCGGCCAGGTGCTTCGCAGTGTAACCCGAATCACCTCAGATGGAGAAATTCAGACCTTGAAGCGCGAACAGCTTTCTTTCGAATACAGAAAAACCATTTTCCCTGATAGCGATGGAATCATCCTTGAAGCAGAACTGGAACTGGAAGAAGGAGATCGCTCCGAAATCCAGAACACGATGGATCGGCTTCTCTCACGCAGGGGACAGACCCAACCACTAACGGTTCCAAATTCCGGATCTGTTTTTAAAAACCCTGAGGGCGATACTGCGGGAAGATTGATCGAATCCTTAGGGTTAAAAGGCCTTACTGTCGGCAATGCCGGGGTTTCAATCAAGCACGCAAACTTTATTGTCAACAAAGGGGGCGCGACGGCTAAAGATGTGAACTGTTTGATTGAAAATATTCAAAAAGAAGTTAAAGAAAAAACGGGTATCGAATTACAAACTGAAATTGTTTGTGCAGGCGAGTGATGAACAATAATATCAAATGGGTCCGTAAACAAAGGTCACCCCTCCTTCCTTTGTTCTCCGGTCCTTTTGGCCAAGGACCGGGGCGGACCTGCTTAAAGGGAACTTGTAAAAAGGCTTGTGAATAATTTAACTAATAAAACCATCGGAGTGCTCATGGGAGGACTTTCCCCCGAGCGAGAGGTCTCAATCGTCACCGGAAACTCGGTTCTTGAGGCCATTAACAGGAAAGGGTTGATCGCTTTGCCGATTCACGTAGACCATAATATTGGCGAAACGCTCAAGTCGAATCCAATCGACTTGGCTTTTCTGGCCCTGCATGGAACCTTTGGAGAGGACGGATGCATTCAGGGTTTGCTCGAGTATTTCAAAATTCCTTATACAGGGTCAGGAGTCTTAGGCAGTGCTTTGGCTTATGACAAACTAAAATCCAAGGAAATTTTGAAATTTCACGGAATACCAACGGCTGATTACGAAGTGTTCAATAAAAACCAGGAAATACGACGGAACCTGGAACTCCCTGTTGTCGTCAAGCCGACCAATCAAGGGTCCAGCCTGGGAGTGACCGTTGTTCATAAGGAAATTGAGTGGAAACCAGCTTTGGACACGGCGTTCG
Organism: Nitrospinae bacterium CG22_combo_CG10-13_8_21_14_all_47_10; assembly: GCA_002786505.1. Taxonomy (GTDB): domain Bacteria; phylum Nitrospinota; class Nitrospinia; order Nitrospinales; family VA-1; genus LS-NOB. The sequence continues at coordinate 27,400 of PCTK01000158.1, forward strand.
CTTATTCAGACGAAGTGATTGCAGAAAAATTTATTGAAGGAAAACTCCTGGCAATTGGAATGAACGGGATAACACCGATGCCGATTGTTCACATCCGTCCCAAGTCCGGTTTTTATGATTACGAGGCAAAGTATACCCCGGGAAAAACCGAATACATATGCCCGGCAGACATTGG
>PCTK01000158.1:27583-28000 GCA_002786505.1 Nitrospinae bacterium CG22_combo_CG10-13_8_21_14_all_47_10
AGCGGAACGGTGCAGGCAAACCGCGACACAGGTGCTTCGAGTATTAAAGGGACGGGGGTTCCCTCGCGTGGATGTCATTCTGGATGCACATGGAATTCCCCAGGTTCTGGAAATGAATACTATCCCCGGAATGACCCCCACCAGCCTTCTGCCAATGGCGGCCAGGGAGATGGGGCTGGGATTTGACGATTTAGTTATTGAAATATTAAAAACCGCTCGGCTCGACTATAAGAATTAATTATGAATTTTGCCTTAGCAGACCAAAAGAGCCCTTCTGAAGCATGGGCAGACCTGCGCTCTGAAAGAAAAAGAAAGCACAGGCGCGGCGGCGACTTGCAAAAAAAGGCCCCATTAAAAGCATCGTCCCGTGATTTTTCCTGGGCAAGAATATTGTTTGAACTGGCCTCAAAAATTTTC
>PCTK01000158.1:28181-28323 GCA_002786505.1 Nitrospinae bacterium CG22_combo_CG10-13_8_21_14_all_47_10
TTTACCCGGTTGGGTTCAAATTTGGGTAAATTGGATGATGGCAGTTTTTCTGGCTTCGATAGCCTTTATTTGGCATCATAGAGCTGCTCGTCTTATTTTTTTTGCTTTCATACTGACCATGCCGATGGCGATGCTTATTTTT
>PCTK01000158.1:28497-28799 GCA_002786505.1 Nitrospinae bacterium CG22_combo_CG10-13_8_21_14_all_47_10
GGTCGAATTTTTAACCTATGGCTGACTTTGCTTATATTGACTATAATCTTTTCGCTGATTTTGGATGTTCGAGATGTTGTCTTAGTCCTTCTCGGAAAGAAGTAGTATAGATGGCTGCATCGTGATCCCTTTCGACCTCACTTCCTTAGGTAAACTCAGAAAACTGTACATCAATGGGGGTTTCGGCGACATGATTTGCGTAATTGCTGAGAGTTTTCATGGCCACAGCCGTTAAAATGTCCAAAACATGCCGATCTGTATAGCCTGCCGCCAAAAAGCGATTGACTGAGTCTGGAGTTACA
>PCTK01000158.1:28813-29781 GCA_002786505.1 Nitrospinae bacterium CG22_combo_CG10-13_8_21_14_all_47_10
AACGATTTCCGCTGTGAATCGGCAAAGCTCTTGATGTTTTTCGTCGTTGAGGACGTCGCCTTTTTTAATTGCCTCCAGTTTTTCTTTCGACATATCCGCCATTTTTGTGGCGATCATGGAATGGGCCGCTATGCAATAACCACATTTGTTTTCACGACTCACGGTCAGCAAGATAATTTGCTGCTCCTCCAGCGTGAAAGCACTTTTCTCAACCAAGTCGGCAAGCGTTAGATATGCTTGCAGAGCCGATGGAGATGTTGCAAGGACTCGGATCAAATTCGGAATGAATCCGAATTTCTTTTCAACGACTTGAAGAATTTCGACGACTTCATTGCTGGCTTCGTTTTTTTCGACAAGGGGCAGATGGCTCATATGACTCTCCTAATAAAAATTCGAGTTACCCAATAAACACTCATTGAGTGAAAATAAGGGTCGATTTCTTACAGACAATTTTTTATCTAACACCGGCACACGCACTCATCGTGGAATGCAACTTGCATTTCTTAAATCTGAAAGGCAGACAGCAATTTGAGAGTGTCGGTAAAAAGGCGGCCTGAAGTCCGATGTCTGCTGATCAAGACGATAACAGATATGGGAAACTTGTTATGTTTCTTCTGGCCTTTTCAGCCAATTCCGCTATGATTTCTTTTCATGGCCGCTAAAAAAAGTCAGTTAAAGAAAAATCCGGGACCTCGTGTTGATGAGTTTTTGAATTTGCTCAAGGAGCCCGAAGTTCAGAGTTGGCGTGCTTTGATGTTTGCTTTTAAGGCGATTTTGACGCACCTCGAACGAGGATTAACCTCTGAAGACTGTTCGCTATCCCGATTTCAAATATTGTTTCTGCTCTATTTTGAAGGCGATACGGCAGCGGTCGAGATCGCTAAAAAGATGTCTGTAACAAGAGGTAACATCTCGACATTCTTAAAGAGGATGGAGTCCGACGGCCTGATTCGTCCGCAGATTCCAAT
>PCTK01000158.1:29795-29937 GCA_002786505.1 Nitrospinae bacterium CG22_combo_CG10-13_8_21_14_all_47_10
CCATGTATAAGTTGACAAAAAAAGGAGCTTCCCTCTTCGAAAAAATTTTCCCCGGCCATATTGCTCGAGTCAAAAAATATGCACCAAAATTCAATAAAAACACGATTCAAGTCCTCAGGAAAGTTCCAACCTCCCAGGAAAT
>PCTK01000122.1:0-5935 GCA_002786505.1 Nitrospinae bacterium CG22_combo_CG10-13_8_21_14_all_47_10
TCGCCTGGTCCCAAAAACCCTATAACAATAGCGATTTGTGATTTCAGGAAAAGCAGGGGTTTATTTGTATCCAGGGTGGAATCCTTATATAGCTTACAGGAATTTGAGGCCTTTTTAAAAAATAAGGGGCCTTGGTTTGCCGGTGCGAATTTTCCTCTTGGCCAACCAGATATTTTTTTAAGAAAGATGAAGCTTTCTGAAAAATGGAACAGCTATATAAAAGATATCAATCGTTGGAAGTTGGATGGATTAGAAAAAAGGATAAAGGAGTTTAGGAAAAAAATGTCGGCCGGATCAAAAGAACCACTGCGGCTGACCGATACAATGGCCGGCGCAGAAAGTCCATTAAAGATAAACCACAAACAAATGGCCAGGCGGTTTTATGAAGGAACACATTGTCTCTTCAAGTCCGGTGTCTCCATAATTCCCTGTAATCCCAAAAAAGATAACCGTGTTGTGATGGAAACTTTTCCTGACCTGGTGGCGCAACGTTTTGCGGTGCATGACTTGGGGGCAAGGGGGAAAAATATTGATGCTGAAAATCTTCACAAAGAAATAATAAAAGGATTAGAAACCCCTGAATTTGAACAAGGCTTTAAATTTAAAGTTTTTCTGGACGATGTCTTAAAATTGAAATGTGTTGAGGAGTCCAGCGGCTCTCTTTTAAATGCCATTTTAAGTGCCACTCAGGTGGCTTGGGCCTATAGTGTTGGGAAACCCAATTATGGAATGCCTGATATCTGTCATCCCAGTATCCAAACAGAAGGATGGATCATTGATCCAAGTCTGATCAATGGGTTGACAAAGTCCAAAAATCGTTTTGGCAGTGAGTTGGCGGAGTTTATTCAAAAAGGTGGACTCGACTCAAGGAGATCTTTCAATCTGATGGGGCACATTCAAAGGCTTTCCAATATTGGTCGTGCATTATCAGGCGAAAGGAATCTGAACGCTTTATTGGAAACTATTGTCACCGAAGCTAGAAACCTGACCCTTGCCGATGGGGGAACCTTATACATTCTTAAGGATAATTTACTGCATTTCAAAATTGTCCAAAATGAGTCCCTCAACATCAATATGGGTGGCGTAACAGGGATTGATATTACTTTTCCACCCTTGGAAATCAAAGAATCGAATGTTTCCGCTTATGTGGCAATAAAAAATATTTCCGTTAATATCCCCGATGTTTATAACTACAAACCGTTCGATTTTACCGGGCCCAAAAAATTCGATGCAAACACTGGTTACAGGACAAAATCAATGCTTGTGGTTCCTTTGACAAACCATGAGGATGAGGTTATTGGGGTATTACAGCTCTTAAATGCCCGTGATGTTAATGATAAAAAGAAAGTAATTCCATTTTCTCCTGACTTTGAGAGCCTCGTTGAATCCCTTGCTTCGCAAGCGGCGGTTGCTGTCAGCAATACCTCACTGATAAATGAATTGAAAACGGCCCATCAAACTCTGATTGTGGCAAGAGATCGCGCAGAAGATGCCAGCCGCGCCAAAAGTAATTTTCTGGCAAATATGAGCCATGAACTTCGCACTCCTATGAATGCAATCATTGGGTACAGTGAAATGCTCCTTGAAGATGCCGAGGAGGAAGGCTTGGATGAGTTTCAAGCCGATTTGGATAAAATCCGCACATCTGGAAAACATTTGCTTGGACTGATTAATGAGATTCTTGATCTTTCAAAAATCGAAGCAGGCAAAATGGAAATATTTTTGGAAAGTTTCGAGATAAACAAACTGGTCAATGAGGTTAAGGCCACCATACACCCGCTGGCGGAAAAAAAATCCAATAAACTGGTTATTGATTGTCCCGAAGATGCGGGATTTATGGAAGCCGATGAAACTCGAGTGCGCCAGATGCTCCACAACCTGTTGAGCAACGCCTGTAAATTTACAGAAAATGGTACTGTCACTTTAAAGGTCACCCGTACAACCCGTGAAGGGGTGGACTGGATCACCTTTGACATCATTGACACCGGTATGGGAATCCCGAAAGAATCTCTTAAACATTTATTTCTGGAGTTTTCTCAAGTCGACAATTCCTCTACCCGGAAATTTGGCGGGACCGGGCTTGGTCTTGCGATAAGCAGAAGATTTTGCCTGATGATGGGTGGAGATATAACTGTGAAAAGTGTTGAAGGCGAAGGGTCAGTTTTTACGATTGAAATGCCCGTGAAAGTAGTACCCAAAGCCACCCTTCGACGACGGGCCAGCGACCGATAACATCCTGTTTTTTCCGCTTTACTTCAATATCCCTCATTAAAATTGAGTTTAAGATGTCAGGAAGTGCTCTTTGAATAGCCACGGCAAAGATATAGTAAGTGACAAGAATTTAATAGACAGTTTTTCCAAACACGCGAAATCTTATGACCGTTATGCGCAATTGCAGAAATCCATGGCTGAAAGGCTTTCTTCTCTACTCCCTGTTCCATTGCCCGACCGTGTCCTGGAGATAGGATGTGGGACGGGACTTTTTACCAGGCATCTCCTGACACAACCCGTAAGGCAACTTGTTCTCAACGATATTGCCCCAGGAATGCTGGAAATTTTGCGCGCCTCTCTTGCATTACCATCGAACACAAAGATTTTTCCGGGAAATGCAGAACGGGTTAATTTTGAATGTGTCGATTTGGTTTGCGCTAATGCTGTATTCCAGTGGTTTCAAAACCCACAAGAAACGCTGGTAAAATTGAATCAGACTTTAACCAATAAGGGGAATTTAGTTTTCAGCACATTTGGCCCTGAAACACTTATAGAATTCAGGAAAGCCGCGGATTTATCCAGCCCCATTGAACTTTATGACAAGTCAGCCTGGAAAAAAATGATTTGCGATTCGGGGTTTACGATTGAAGTTTGTGATGTAGAAATTCGGAAGATATTTTTTTCAAGTGCCATGACTCTTTTAAAAAACCTTCAGCAAATCGGTGCGGCCCCCATCCGAATGGTTAAAACCGGAGGACTTAGAAAGTTAGTGCGTGATTATGATTCCAGGTTTTCGACAACACAAGGTGTCTATGCAACCTGGGAATTATTTTATTTTTCCTTACGCCGTGACAATTGATGCATCCTGGATGGCTTTGACGCTGGCATTAAATAGATTAAAATCCCGTCCCTTAAAATAAATTATGTAAAAAATGAGTAGCTCCCTTCTAAAGAAAAATCTAGCGTCCTTAAAGAAGAAGGATCAAGCCTTATTTGAAAAAATATCCCCCTTAAAAGGTTCAAGATTTTATGCAGTGACCCAATCCCGGTCCGGCCTGCCTGCGCTGATTCATATAGATCAAGAAGGTAATAAAAGGCAAATTGATAGTATTTATGATCCGGTCGGCGAGGCTTCCCGCTATCCAGGAAGATTGAAAATTTGCGAATCTTTAAATTTTATCGTTTTAGGTTTGGGTTTGGGTTATCCGGTTTTCGAAATCATCCGGCATGCTTCGAAGCGGGCAAAAATTTATATCTTTGAAAAGGACCCGGAGTTATTCGCCCTGGCTATTCGCGAGATTGATTTTTCCGCAATTTTTGACCACCCCGGTGTAAAACTGTTTGTCGATGCCAACCCCTGTCAGTTAGATAAAATTTTTGAGCCTGAACAAATCAATTTCGTTCTTAATGACTACTGTCTCGTCAGTCAAAAATCCCTGGTGGACAAGAATATTGAATATTATGGGATTTTATTGGATGGAATTGAAAAATATTTCAAAGAAAGCAGAATCAATTTAAAAACACAATCCGTTCACTCTAAACTTTATTATAAAAATATTTTTTCAAACTTTGAAAATCTAATCTCCAGTCCTGGCATAACCTCTTTGAAAGAATGTTTGCCAAACGTTCCGGCAATAATCTGTTCTGCAGGTCCATCCCTGGATAAAAACATCCAACTCCTTAAGTGCTCTCGCCAAAGGTTTTTTCTGATAGCGGTTGCGACCGCCTTGAAACCATTACGGCACAACGGAATTCGTCCAGATGTGGTCATTTCGATAGACCCTGATGAACAAACAATTAATTCTTTTGATTTTCTAAACGATGACAATGACACATGGCTTGTCTACAACCCCGCTGTTCCAAGCATCATCCCCAATGCCTTTCCCAACCGGAGAATAGCATTTGACTTGGAAATGTTTCTTTCAGAATGGTTTAAAAAGCACACAGAAGAAAAAGGAGGGCTGGGAAAAATTACTTCTGTGGCCCACTCTGCTTTTAAATTTGCGCAATATTTATCCTGCTCTCCTATCATTTTGGTCGGCCAGGACCTATCCTTTTTTAAGCAACGTCTGCACTGCCTTCATTCTTTTTATTTGGATGAAAGTATAAATGCCATCAATAGATTAAATCCGTTGTTTTATAGGAATCGGTTGAAATACCTGAATTTCAGCTCGAATTTAATAGAGGCGACGGACCTGTTTGACTGCAAGGTTGCCAGTTCCCTGGCTCTGGAAAGTTATAACTATATATTTTCCCAAAGCCTTGGTGGTTTTCAAACCGTCATAAATGCAACGGAAGGTGGTGTGCCAATTAAGGGAATGGAAAACCAGTCCTTGCGAGAAGCTATTCATCATTTTTGCAAAAAGCCTGTGAGGAATAAATGTGATTTATTGTTTAGACCCAAGCCAGCCCGGAAAGTCTCTCTTAAATATTTTCGGGATGCCGCATTATCTCAGATTCATAATTTAAATGACCTTTCTGAAAAACTGAATGCCATTAAGTGCAAATTTTCGAATGTTACTGAGGCTGGCAACAAACAATTATTCGTTCAGGAAATGGAAGCTATTTATAAAAACATGCTCAAGGATGAAGAGACCGCTTTGCTGCTTCAGGGCTACGATTTTTCGGGTTTTTCAGACTGGTACTGTACGAACAGTTATATCTTGAGGGAAAAGGGAGTTTCTGAAGATTGTAGCCTGCTGGAAAAGGAATTTGAGCGGGATATGAAATTTTTGAAAACTTTGACAGATTCAGTGGAATACCTTCGGACTAATTTTGAAAGGTCCCTTTCAAGGTGATTAAATTTTCACACACTCAATCAAACTGGTTCCCTGACCCAATTCACAGCGTTTGAACCTCCCAAACCCATTCTTCGTTAAAAGGTTTTCGGTTTCCTGAAAGGTATAGGTTCTTCCCGTCGCTGTGAATAACAGCATTGTCAAAGAGAATAAAGCGGCAGAAAAAGGTTCGGTGCGATTATTTTTTAAAAATAAATCAACAAGAATGAACCTTCCTCCCGGTTTTAAAGTGTTGTGGATTTTTTTAAACAATTTTGAATTTTCCGTTTCATTATAAATATGAAGAATATTTGAATACAATACGGTATCGCTTTTACTCCCAAAACTTACACGGAACAGGTCTCCAGATATAAAATCAAACCTTTTTTTGACAGCAGAGTTTTTCAGAATTGTTTTTGCGACTTTAATACTGGCTTGCCGGTCAATCAATACCGCTTGTGCGGATTTATCAATTTTCAGGATTTCGGAAGAATAGGAGCCAGGCCCTCCTCCGAGATCAATCAGTCTGCCAACCGGTTTCCGTGTTATATAATTTGCCAGTGGCTTGGAAAATTTACTACTCCTTTCATGCATTGCATAAGTGAAAGGTTCGCGAAATGCAGGATCGTCATTACCAAACTCGTTTAAGTTCCGGCCCTTCTTTATAAGATTCATCAATTTGGACCATTCATCCCGGTTTTCCTTACGTAAAAACACCGTTCCCCTTTTGTAGTGCGGACTGGTTTCAGAAAAATGTTTAAAGCCTTCCGAGGTATTGGTAAAAGTGTTGCCTTTTTTCTTTATAGCCCCCAGGGAAACCAGTGCATTCAGCAAAGCCTCAGCCCCTTCGGAATGAAGCCTGGCTTTTTTTGCCAGGCTCTGATAGGTCCAAGCTTTCTTGCCCAGATGGGTAAATATCCTGAGTTCCAAGGCGGCAATAAGGATAT
>PCTK01000122.1:5967-6190 GCA_002786505.1 Nitrospinae bacterium CG22_combo_CG10-13_8_21_14_all_47_10
AACTGATCAAAACTCAAAAAGGCCATAACGGTGGGAAGCTCCTTACACGATTGCTTTTTTAGATATTGAAGACGGATTTAAAAAACAACCCGAAAAAAAACGAAATACTGGATTCTGCCGCTCTAACCAAAAAAGTTGAGGAATTTGAAACAAAATTACACGAAGAAAATATGCGTCTATACAGAAAATTCAATTCTAACAGGGTGCTGAAAAACTCTTTCGC
>PCTK01000121.1:0-2169 GCA_002786505.1 Nitrospinae bacterium CG22_combo_CG10-13_8_21_14_all_47_10
TATCGGCTTTGACCAACTCCGAATATCCGTTGCGGAGTTGTTGAGTGCTGAACAGGCTGGTGTGCTTTAAGGCTTTATCAACCACATAAGGGTTGGCTCCCATGGCTTTCGCAATTTGACCTGATGGCAGTTTTTTGTTCTGGTAATGTTTCACTTCCCAGATCGTGCGGAATTGCCAGGCAATGGTGCCCAGAATTTTTATGGGTTCTTCCCCGTGGTTAATTTGGTTGATGAGCAGATGGAGTGCTTTTTCCGGGTTTTTTGCTCCCAATGCATCAGTGAGGGCGAAAACATTTTCCAGCTTACTTTCTCCCACCACCTCAGAGACATCCCTTTCTGAAACGGATTTGCTCTTTCCCGCATAGAGAAGCGTTTTTTCCAGTTCCTTCGCCAGAACTCCCGGTCGGGTTCCAACTCTGTTTACCAGAAACCGCGCCGCGTCGGCGGATAGCGAATAACCGCTCTCCCCAGCTCGTTTCTGGAGCCAGTTTACCAACTCATTTTCTTTAGGAGCTTCGCAGGTGACTGCGGATTTTAATCCTGTCAGTGTTTTAAATAATTTTCTTTTGCGGTCGACTTTATCGGCGGTAACGACCAGGCAGACTTCCGCTATGGGAGACTGTGCGTAGTCAATGAGGGCCTGGGCATCCTGGTCTTGAGGAACGGCATCGTGCAGGTTGCGCACCACCACCAGTTTTACTCCACCCAGAAAAGACAGAGTTTTGGCTGAGCCCAACCATTGTTGAACGGTACTGTCCCTGGCATCAAAAGTTTCCAGATTAAAGTCCCGGTTGTCATCGGTGATCAATTTTTGAACCAGAGCCTGAATGATTTCAGTTTGGTAAAAAGTTTCCGGGCCATAAAGAAAATAGAAAGGTTCTGTTTGGCCCTTGGAAATTTTCTGGAATAAATTGTCAGGGGTCATGGAGAAATAAGGGATTAAAACTGGTCAATGAGCAGACTCACCAGACGGTTGCCCATTTCTTTATAAGCTTCTTTAAGGGCGGCCAACCGGGCTGACTCTGTATCAATAATGTCAGAGGTGGCTTTATAGTCCCATTTGGTTTTGAATTTTTGTTTCAGGTAGGGCTTGTTATTAGCTTGGTCCACTACCTCAACTTCCACCCCCAATTCTACGAGGTAATCCGAGGCAAAATCACTGGAACTGAACGAGACGGCTTGCAAATCATAGTAAAACAGGTTGCCGGTCATAACCATGTCCGCTTGACCCTTCCGGACAACCTTAACCCTTCCGTCAGTGATGAAAGAGTCAATAACGGCAGTGGTTAAATCCCGGTGAATTTCCGGTTCTCCGGAGCCATTGGTGAAAACGGAAATGGAAAGGGATTTTAAATGCGGCGGCAATGAGGATCCGGTTCCCACCAGATGATACCCGCACCCACTGAGGAGCAGGGCGAACAGTACCCAGAATTTTAAATGTGCTCGTTTCACTGGACAACAATATTTACAAGTTTTTTTGGAACGATGACAACTTTTTTGATTTCTTTTCCCTGAGTCCACTCCTGGATTTTGGGATCTTCCAGTGACCGGGTTTTCAAATCGTCTTCGCTTATTCCGGATGCGACTGAAACTTTCTGTCTCACCTTACCATTGACTTGAAGGACGATCAATATTTCATCGGTTAGCGTCAGGGCTTCTTTATATTTCGGCCAGGCTAACTGATCGAGGGTTTTGGCAAGCCCCATCTTTGATGCCATTTCTTCGGCAATGTGCGGAGCGAAAGGAGACAATGTCAGGATCAATGTTTCCAGAGATTCCCGCACAGCCATTTGCGCTGTTTCATCCTGGTTATTTTCCCACCACTCTTTGAAGATGAAAAGATGGTTGACCAGTTCCATAATCGCGGCAATAGCGGTATTGAACTGCATTCTGGTCTCAATGTCATCGGTCACCCTTCTTATGGTGATATGGGTCATTCGCCGAAGTGCTTTTATTTCGGGAACGGAGGCCTGGAAAGATTCTCCAGGTAACGCCGCTGTTTTGGTCACTTCAGCAAATTCGTTAAAAATTCTCCATACTCTTTTCAAAAACCTGGAGCAACCTTCTACGCCTTGATCGCTCCACTCCAAATCTTTTGCGGGTGGGGCGGCGAAAAGAATGAAGACTCGGGCCGTGTCGGCTCCATAGTTGTTGATTATTTCGTCCGGG
>PCTK01000121.1:2213-6207 GCA_002786505.1 Nitrospinae bacterium CG22_combo_CG10-13_8_21_14_all_47_10
GATAACCATACCCTGTGTCAGCAGGTGCTCGAAAGGTTCTGCTACCTGGGTCAATCCAAGATCGTTCAACACCAGATTGAAGAAGCGGGAGTAAAGAAGATGCAAAATGGCGTGTTCAATACCGCCAACATATTGGTCGACCGGCATCCAGTAATCGCTGTTTTCTTTACTGAAGGGAGCGTGCTCCATTCGGGGGGATGTGAAGCGGTCAAAATACCAGGAAGAGCAAACAAAAGTATCCAGCGTGTCGGTATCGCGCCGGGCGTTAGCTCCGCATTTTGGGCAAAGGGCTTTGTAGAAGGACTCCAGAGTGTGCAAAGGGGACTGGCCCTTGTCTCCCAGTTGCGCGTCAAGAGGCAACTCGACCGGGAGCTGGTCTTCGGCAACGGGCACGATTCCACAATCTGAACAATGGATCACCGGGATGGGTGTTCCCCAATAACGTTGCCGGGAAACCCCCCAATCGCGAAGCCGGTAATTGACCGTGGCTTTTCCGATTCCTTCCTTTTCCAGATATTGGCAGACTTTCCCGCGGGCCTCCTGACCTGCCAGTCCATCAAAAGAACCGGAGTTCATCATAACGCCATCGCCGGTAAACGCCAGAGCCTCCACATCCACGGTGCCGGTTTCTGGTTGAATGACCACCCGGACCGGCAAATCATATTTGCGGGCAAAATCCAAATCCCGTTGGTCATGAGCGGGAACAGACATAATGGCACCGGTACCATAATTCATGAGCACAAAGTTGGCTGTCCAAACAGGAAGGGTCTCCCCCGTTAAGGGATTTATCGCGTAGGCACCTGTGAACACTCCCTCTTTTTCGCCGCCTTCACTGGTCCTTACAATGGTGTCCTGGTTTTTTACCTTTTTTGCAAAATCGTCAACAGCCTTTTCCTGTCCAGTTCCGCGCGACAGTTTGTTGGTGAGCGGATGTTCGGGAGCCAGCACCATGAACATGGCTCCATACAAGGTGTCGGGGCGGGTGGTAAATATTTTGATGACTTCGTTGCTCTCCTGGACTTTAAAGTCAACTTCCGCGCCAAAACTTTTTCCGATCCAGTTGGTCTGCATAGTCAAAACCTGTTCCGGCCATTTTCCCGCAAGGGTTTTGCAACCTTCAAGGAGTCGGTCGGCATAGTCGGTGATTTTGAAGAACCAGCCTTCTTGTTGCTTTTGCAGGACTTCGTTATCGCACCGCCAGCAACAGCCATCGACCACCTGTTCGTTGGCGAGCACGGTTTGGCAGTCTTCGCACCAATTGACGTTGGAGTTTTTTCGGTAGGCAAGACCTTTTTCCAGGAACTTTAGAAAAAGCCACTGGTTCCATTTATAATAGCCGGGATGGCAGGTGGCAATTTCGCGGTCCCAGTCGTAGCTGAGTCCGAGCGCCTTAATCTGCTTTCGCATGGTGCGGATATTTTCAAATGTCCATTCGGCGGGGTGGGTCTTGTTTTTAATGGCGGCGTTTTCCGCCGGCATCCCGAACGCGTCCCAACCCAAAGGGTGGATGACGTTAAAGCCTTGCATGCGTTTGAACCGGGCCAGCGCATCGCCGATGGTATAGTTACGAACGTGGCCCATGTGGATTCTCCCTGAAGGATAAGGAAACATTTCCAATAGGTAATATTTTTTTCTGGAAGGGTCCAGTTCGACTTTAAACGATTTGTTTTCTTCCCAGTAAGCCTGCCATTTGGCTTCGATGGAATTGGGTTCGTAAGGGTTCATAGAAAAAGTGTTATCCATAGAGAAAGGGTGATTCAATTTTAAGAATACGGATTCTATCATATTCTTCCATCAGGCGTAGCCAGCTTGCTGTGGGACTAAATGGGTGCTTGCTGTGACAGAGCTTTCCGGAACCATTGCTATTGTTTTCACTTTGTATGTACTGGGTATGCTTGGCATCGGAGTGTGGACGGCACGGATGACCAGATCGCCATTGGATTTTTTTCTCGCCGACCGGTCGTTGAAGGCCTGGGTGACAGCCATTTCTTCCACCGCCAGTTCCGAAAGCGCATGGGCTGTACTGGGAACCGTGGGCCTTGCTTATAAAGAAGGTTTATCGGCGATATGGTTTATGCCCGGTTGTCTGCTGGGCTATCTGGTGAATTGGCTGTTCATTGCCGAGAAACTGCGTAAACATTCCGAAGAAAATCACGCCATCACCCTTCCCGATTATTTTGAAAACCATTTTGAGGACACGACTTCTGTCTTGCGCGTGATTTCGGTGGTGATCATTTTTTCCTGCATGATGGCTTATGTGGCGGCGCAGTTCACTGCTATCGGGAAAACCTTTGATGCTATTTTTGGAGTCCCTCACGTCCTCAGCATTTCCATTGGTGGAGCGATTGTGCTGGTCTACACAATGATGGGCGGGGTACGTGCGGTAGCCTGGACCGATTTTGCCCAGGGCATCATTATGGTGTTGGGGCTGGTTATTCTTTCCCTGGTAGCATTGGCAAGCCTGGGCGGCTTTTCCGGGATGTTGGCTGAAGTGGGGAAAACCTCTCCCGAAACTTTGCAATGGACGGGAGGAAAATCCACAGCGGCTTTTTGGGGTTCCACGGTGGGCCTGTTGGGGATCGGGCTTGGCTACCCTGGTCAACCGCATGTTGTTACCCGATACATGGCGGCGAAAAATACGGAGGCCATAGAAAAAGGTACATGGATCGCCCTGGGCTGGGGACTGCTGATTTACTCCTCATCAATTCTGCTGGGCATTTGTGGTCAGGCTCTTTTCCCAGGATTGGAAGACCCCGAACACCTGTTTCCCAAAGCGGCGGAACAATTACTGCCCACCCTGTTGACGGCTGTAGTCCTGACCGGGGTTTTGGCCGCTATCATGTCCACTGTGTCGGCGCAGATTCTGGTTGCCGCCTCATCGGTGGCGCATGATGTTTATTCAAAGATGTTCAAGAAAACACTTTCCCACGGCTTGATACTTCTGGTCAGTCGGGTAACGGTTCTGGTGTTGGGTTTAGGGGCCATGCTTATTGCGTTGAGTGAGACGCGGGTCATCTTCTGGTTCGTACTGTTTGCCTGGTCGGGCCTGGGGGCGAGTTTTGGCCCGCTGATTCTGTTTACCCTGTATTCGAAAAATATAACCCGGCAGGGAGCCATCGCTGGAATGTTGAGTGGATTTTTAACGACTCTCCTCTGGAAGGCGACCGGCCTTTCCGAGGTTTTGATTTATGAACTGGTCCCGGCTTTTTTGATCGCCACTCTGTCTATTTATTTCGTCAGCAAGATAACCGCCGATTAATCGAAAGAATTCCTCGTAGCTCTGCTACGGGGTTCCCTTTCCCATCATACAAGGGGGAAATTATTTTAGAACCTCCCCGGTACGGGCAATCTCGTCATTTACCCCTTGGGGCACGAAGGCTAAAGAAAAATATCACGCCCGCGCCCCCATCCGTCATTCCCGCGCAGGCGGGAATCCAGTAGTAGGGGCGAACGGCCGTTCGCCCTTACGTGAATCGCCCCTACGGTGGTGGTCAATATCAATACCCCATGAAAATGATTCGTCATTCCCGCGCAAGCGGGAATCCAGAAGCTCCTCAAGGTTTTACTCTCCGTCCTCGAAGCCGGGGATTGTGCAAAGGTCTCCTTTTCAAGTAGGGCTTTTATTTTACCCTCAGGGCTTTGGTGATGGTTTCAGCCATTTTTTCAGAGGCGCCTTGTTCCTCCGTGATGAAAGATCGGGCTTTTTCCGCGAGCTCCTGACGCAGGTTTTTGCTTTCCAGTATGTCATGCACTTTTTCCTGGATGTCCTCAGAGTTTTGCACCAAAAAGGCCAGTCCCTGGTTATGTGCCTTGTCAGCAACATGGCGGATATTCTCGATAAAAGGGCCATGTATTACCGGCAGGCCATAAGATAGAGGTTCGATCAGGCTGTGACCCCCTCCAGGTGGCAGAAGGCTTCTACCGATGAAGGCTACCTGCCCCAGCGAATAAACCTGGGCCAACTCACCCATTGTGTCGAGTAGAACGACAGTTT